>NZ_RWIL01000132.1:0-44889 GCF_009764635.1 Pseudomonas sp. PB103
ATCTTTTCGAGGCATCCACAAAGCAGGGGATTTCAGGCCGTTTCGACGGCCTTTTTTTTCGCCCGAAACAAAGCAATCCGCATATCTCCAAAACGCATAACCAAATGAATAAATATGATTTATGGATATATAAATCAGCTGGTAAGGTCACTCCCATCGAAGCGAGATCGCAACCCGCGAATCGCCTGTAACGCTTAAGGAATCGTCTCAATGCTGGTTGTCTCACTCGGTGGCAGTCCCAGCCTGCGCTCCCGTTCCGGGGTGCTGCTGGAGCGCTCGCAACGTTGGTTGCAGCAGCAAGGCGTGGAAGTGGTGAGTTATCAGATTCGGGATTTCCCGGCAGAAGATTTGCTCCACGCCCGCTTCGACAGTCCGAAGGTGCTCGACCTGCTGCAACAGATTGAAAACGCCGACGGCCTGTTGATCGCCACACCGGTTTACAAAGCTTCATTCTCTGGCGCGTTGAAGACGCTGCTGGATCTGCTCCCAGAGCGTGCCTTGAACCACAAGATTGTTTTGCCGATGGCCACCGGCGGCAGCATCGCCCACATGCTGGTGGTCGATTACGCCCTCAAGCCTGTGTTGTCGGCGCTGAAAGCCCAGGAAATGCTCCAGGGGATTTTCGCCGAGGACAGCCAGATCGCTTACGGCGAAGGCAGTGCCGCCGCGCAACTGGCACCGGCGCTGGAGCAGCGTCTGCATGAAGCGCTGGATCAGTTTGTCGGCGCCATGGCCCGCCGCCCGAAACCGCTGGAACCGGGCCTGTTGAACGAACGTTTGTTGAGTGCTCGCTGGAGCATTTAAGCCACACCCGAACTTGATGTAACTCACCTTACTCAGCCGCTAACGGCCAAGCAGGTGCAGCCAAAACCCAACAGCAAAAAAGGAGAGCGCTATGCGCACTGTATTTTTGCGTCGTGGTCTGGTCGCTCTGTTTGCTGCGGCTGTCACCTTCGGCGCCATCACTCAAGCTCAAGCCGAGACACTTCGGATCGGTTACCAGAAGTACGGCACGCTGGTGCTGCTCAAAGCCAAAGGCACGTTGGAAAAACGCCTGGCCGCCCAAGGCGTCGACGTGCAATGGACTGAATTCCCCGGCGGCCCGCAGCTGCTGGAAGGCCTGAACGTCGGCTCGATCGACTTCGGTGTCACTGGCGAAACTCCACCGGTGTTCGCTCAGGCTGCTGGCGCTGATCTGCTCTACGTTGCCTACGAACCGCCAGCGCCCAACAGCGAAGCGATCCTTGTGCCGAAAGACTCGCCGATCAAATCGGTGGCCGATCTCAAGGGCAAGAAAGTCGTGCTGAACAAAGGCTCCAACGTCCACTACCTGCTGGTGCGTGCGCTGGAAGATGCCGGTCTCAAGTACACCGACATTCAAACCGTATTCCTGCCGCCAGCCGATGCTCGCGCCGCGTTCGAACGTGGCAGCGTCGATGCCTGGGTCATCTGGGATCCGTACCAGGCCGCCGCCGAGAAACAACTGCAAGCGCACACCCTGCGTGACGGCAAAGGCATCGTCGACAACCACCAGTTCTATCTCGCCACCAAGCCTTACGCACAGAAAAATCCTGAGGTGATCAAAGCCCTCGTTGAGGAAGTGCGTGCCGTCGGCGAATGGTCGAAAGCCAACCCTGAAGACGTGACCCAGCAAGTCGCGCCACTGCTCGGCCTGCCGGCAGACATCACTCTGACCTCGGTAAAACGCCAGGGCTACGGCGCGCTGTTCCTGACCCCGGAAGTGGTCGCCGCACAGCAGAAAATCGCTGACACGTTCTTCCAGCTCAAGCTGATTCCGAAGCCGCTGAGCATCAAGGATGTGATCTGGACACCACCGGCCGCTGTGGCCAAAGCGCTGTAATTCGAATCCCCAAGGAGACCACTCCATGAGCCTCAATATCTTCTGGTTCCTGCCTACCCACGGTGACGGCCATTACCTTGGCACCGCCGAAGGCGCTCGCGCCGTTGACCACGGTTATTTGCAACAGGTCGCGCAAGCGGCGGATCGTCTGGGTTTCGGCGGTGTGCTGATCCCCACTGGCCGCTCCTGCGAAGACTCGTGGCTGGTGGCGGCATCGCTGATCCCGGTGACCCAGCGTCTGAAATTCCTCGTTGCCCTGCGCCCCGGGATCATTTCCCCGACGGTCGCGGCGCGGCAGGCAGCCACGCTGGATCGTCTGTCCGGCGGCCGTGCGCTGTTCAACCTGGTGACTGGCGGTGATCCGGAAGAGTTGGCCGGCGACGGTCTGTTCCTCAGCCACGAAGAACGCTATCAAGCCTCGGTGGAATTCACCCGCATCTGGCGCCGAGTGCTGGAAGGCGAAACCGTTGATTACGACGGCGAGCACATCAGCGTGAAAGGCGCGAAATTGCTCTATCCGCCGATCCAGCAACCGCGTCCGCCGTTGTACTTCGGTGGCTCGTCGGAAGCGGCGCAAGACTTGGCCGCTGAACAAGTGGAAATGGTCCTGACCTGGGGCGAGCCACCGGCAGCGGTGGCCGAGAAGATCGCCCAAGTCCGCGCCAAAGCCGCCAAGCTTGGCCGCACCGTGCGCTTCGGTATTCGACTGCACGTGATTGTCCGAGAAACCAACGCTGAAGCGTGGCAAGCGGCGGATCGTTTGATCTCGCATCTGGACGACGACACCATCGCTCGTGCTCAAGCATCGCTGGCGCGTTTCGATTCGGTTGGCCAGCAACGCATGGCCGCCCTGCACGGTGGCAGCCGCGACAACCTCGAAGTCAGCCCGAACCTGTGGGCCGGTGTTGGCCTGGTGCGCGGCGGTGCCGGTACGGCGCTGGTTGGCGATGGCCCGACTGTGGCTGCACGCGTGAAGGAATACGCCGATCTGGGCATCGACACCTTTATCTTCTCCGGTTATCCACACCTTGAAGAGTCGTATCGCGTCGCTGAACTGCTGTTCCCGCACCTCGACATCGAGCGTCCGGAACTGCCGAAAAGCGCAGGTTACGTCAGCCCGTTCGGCGAAATGGTCGCCAACGACATTCTTCCCAAAGCCGCGTCGCAGAGCTGAGGCGCGCCATGAAGAAAATCATCCACAGCCTCGCGCCCTGGGCGTTGCCGGTATTGCTGCTGGCGGTGTGGCAGTTGTCGGTGTCGGCGGGCTGGTTGTCGACGCGGATTCTGCCGGCACCGGTGGCGGTGATCGAAGCCGGCGTGAGCCTGGTGCGCAGCGGCGAAATCTGGACGCACCTGGCGATCAGTGGCTGGCGCGCGGCGCTCGGTTTCACCATCGGCGGCAGTATCGGTCTGGTCTTGGGCTTTATCACTGGCCTGTCGAAATGGGGCGAACGCCTGCTCGACAGTTCGGTGCAGATGATCCGCAACGTGCCGCACCTGGCGCTGATTCCGCTGGTGATCCTGTGGTTCGGCATTGACGAGTCAGCGAAGATTTTTCTGGTGGCGCTGGGCACGTTGTTCCCGATCTACCTCAACACTTATCACGGCATCCGCAATGTCGACCCGGCGCTGGTGGAAATGGCGCGCAGTTACGGCTTGAGCGGTTTCAGCCTGTTCTGGCAGGTGATTCTGCCGGGCGCGCTGCCTTCGATTCTGGTCGGCGTGCGCTTCGCCCTGGGCTTTATGTGGCTGACGTTGATCGTCGCCGAAACTATCTCCGCCAGCTCCGGCATCGGCTATCTGGCGATGAATGCCCGCGAGTTCTTGCAGACCGACGTGGTGGTGCTGGCGATCCTGCTTTACGCCGTGCTCGGCAAACTGGCCGACCTTGCGGCGCGTGGACTTGAGCGTGTGTGGTTGCGCTGGCATCCGGCGTATCAAGTTGCCAAAGGAGGTGCGGCATGACCGCTCAACAACCTCCACGCCTGCTACGCGGGATTCCGCTGGCGGTGCGCAACCTGCAGAAAACCTTCGGCGCGCGGCAGGTGCTGCGTGACATCGATCTGCACATTCCGGCGGGGCAATTCGTCGCTGTGGTCGGGCGCAGTGGCTGCGGCAAAAGTACTTTGCTGCGCTTGCTCGCCGGCCTCGATCAACCAACGGGCGGTGACTTGCTGGCCGGCTCTGCGCCGCTGAGCGATGCGCGGGAAGACACCCGATTGATGTTCCAGGAAGCGCGTCTGCTGCCATGGAAAAAGGTCATCGACAACGTCGGCCTCGGCCTTAAAGGCAACTGGCGCCCGAAGGCTCTCGAAGCACTGGACGCGGTGGGTCTGGCGGATCGTGCCAATGAGTGGCCGGCAGCGTTGTCCGGTGGACAAAAGCAGCGCGTTGCGCTGGCCCGTGCGCTGATCCATCAACCGCGCCTGCTGTTGCTCGACGAACCGCTCGGCGCACTCGACGCGCTGACCCGCATTGAAATGCAGCAACTGATCGAACGTCTCTGGCAGCAACACGGCTTTACGGTGCTGCTGGTGACCCACGACGTCAGCGAAGCGGTGGCGATTGCCGACCGGGTGATTCTGATCGAGGACGGCGAAGTCGGTCTCGACCTGCATGTCGAACTGCCGCGCCCACGGGTACGTGGTTCGCATCGCCTGGCGGCGCTGGAAACCGAAGTGCTCAACCGAGTTTTGTCCCTGCCTGGCGAACCGCCGGAGCCGGAACCTGTTTCACCCCTGCCTACGCAACTGCGTTGGGCGCAATGAAGCAGCTGCGAGCTTCAAGCTACAAGCTGCAAGTAGAAGCGCTGTGCTTTTGCTTGCCGCTTGAAGCTTGCCACTTGCCGCTTATTTCGACATCAGGAGAAATATCATGACTATCAAAGCCATCAACGTCCGTAACCAGTTCAAAGGCTCGATCAAGGAAATCGTCCTTGGCGACGTGCTGTCGGAAATCGACGTGCAAACCGCTTCGGGCATCGTCACTTCGGTGATCACCACCCGTTCGGTCAAGGAGCTGGAGTTGGTAGTGGGCAGCGAAGTGATCGCCTTTGTGAAATCCACCGAGGTGTCGATCGCCAAGTTGTAATCGATGGGCAACACGCGCCCCGGACGGCTTGAGCCCTCCGGGGTTTTTCATTTGTGCGGCAAAAATGCGATTGAGGGTGAAAAGCGTGGTTTGGAGGCCCTGAACATATCTGCTATGTTCCGGCTTTTGCCAAGGCACAGACAGGAAGATTATGACCACCCAGCAGGATGCCGCAGGGCATTCGCCCGCTCACCGCGAGTACCGGGAATTCACTCGCGAGCAATGGTCTGCCTTGCGGGAAGAGGCGGCGCAGAGCCTTTCGTCGGCACAAATGAATGCGCTGATCAGCCCTACGCAGCCCATCAGCCGCGACGAAGTGGAAGAAATATTGCTGCCGCTGTCGCGCCTTTTGCGTCTTTACGCCGAGTCCGCCCAGTCGGCGGCCGTGGTGCACAGTGCTTTTCTCGGCGAACCGACGCGCAAGCCACCGTATGTGATTGGCATCTCGGGCAGTGTCGCGGTAGGCAAGAGCAGCTTCGCCAGGGTTTTGTCGGCCTTGCTGGCGTCCTTGCCAGGCTCGCCGGATGTGCAGTTGGTGACCACCGACTCCTTCCTGTTTCCGCTGGCGACACTCGAACAGAACAACCTGTTGCACCGCAAAGGTTTCCCCGAATCTTACGACCGGGCACTGCTTCTCGACTTCCTGCACGACGTGCGCAACGAAGGCAAACCGGTGCAGATCCCGGTCTACTCGCACGTTCGGTACGACATTCTTGCCGACGAGACGCAGACGGTGCAGACCCCCGATATCATCGTTCTGGAAGGGCTCAATGTCCTCCAGGAGGACAAACACGACAGTCTCAACGTCCGTGACTTCGTCGACTTCTCGATCTATGTCGACGCCGCTGATGAGGACATCAAGCGCTGGTACCTCGAGCGGTTTGTCTATCTGAAGAACACTGCGTTCCAGTCTGGCGAGTCGTACTTCAACAAGTACAAGACGCTGTCGGACGATGAAGCGCTGGCCATGGCCTCGGCCACCTGGGACCGGGTCAATCTGAAGAATCTCGTTGAAAACATCCTGCCCACCCGTGACCGGGCGAGCCTGATCCTCAACAAGTCGGCGGACCATTCCATCGACAAGATTCTGCTGCGGGCGATTTGAACGTCAGTCGCTGACAGGCCGCTTGGGCAGGTATGTCGGCAGGTACAGGCCGATGTAGGCATCGAACACGCGCATGCCTTCTTCGGCCATGCGCGGGGTGATCTGCCCGTGTTGCTGCACCGAGCGTGCGTAGACACGGTCGCCCAGCTCCATGGCCAGGGCAAACACGTCGACGTCGCTCGGCAGCCTTGGCAATTCGAAATGATGGTCGAACAGCTTGTGCATCAGGTCGCCGAGTTCGATGTCGTGCTGGCGGTCAGCCTGGGTCACTTCGGTGAGGCCGTGCTGGGCGAGAATCAACTGGCGCGCGGCGGCATCCTCCTCGTAGATCTCCAGCATGCGTTGCTCGACCAGCCGCGACAGATCCCGCCAGTCACGCAAACTTTCATGATCGATCGGTGCCTGCAGGCACGCGCGGAAGGCTGCGTGCACGTCGGCGGTCAGCGCTTCGAGCAACGCCGGCACGCTGGCAAAGAAGTGGTACACGGAGGAGGGCGGGATCTGCGCGCGCTCGGCGACGCTGTAGATCGACAGACTCGCCACACCCTCGGCGGCCAGCAACGTGCGCGCGGCGTCGAGTATCGAATCGATGCGCGCCTGACTGCGGGCACGGGGTTTGCGAACGGGGGCGGGACGCGTCATGAAAGTCTCCTGCGGGGCAGCGGGCATTGTACGAGCCGGTTTCGGTGTTGTCTGCCGGTACCCTGTGGAGAGGGGATTTAGCGAAACGTCGCACCGCCCCGTTCGGCTGCGCAGCAGTCGTAAACCCTGAGAACCGGTTATTCCTGACACACCGAGTGGGATGGGTTTGGGGCTGCTTCGCAACCCAACGGGGATAAATCCCCTCGCCACAGGTTTTGTGTTCGGCCATAAAAAAAAACGCCGTTGGCTGAATCAGCCGACGGCGTTCTTTTTGGCGCTACGACCGCTTAAACGGTATGCAGATACCAGTTGTACTCAAGGTCGGAGATGGAGTGTTCGAACTCCTCCAGCTCGCTTTCCTTGCAGGCGACGAAGATATCGATGTACTTCGGATCGATGTACTTGGCCATCACCTCGCTGTCGTCCAGCTCGCGCAGGGCATCGCGCAAGTTGTTCGGCAGGCTTTGTTCGTTCTGCTCGTAGCTGTTGCCTTCGACTGGCGCGCCCGGTTCGATCTTGTTGGTCAGACCGTGGTGCACGCCGGCCAGGACCGAAGCCATCAGCAGGTACGGGTTGGCGTCGGCGCCGGCTACACGATGCTCGATACGCACGGCATCGGAAGAACCGGTCGGTACGCGAATCGCCACGGTGCGGTTGTCGAGGCCCCAGCACGGCGAGTTCGGCACGTAGAACTGTGCGCCGAAACGACGGTAGGAGTTGACGTTCGGGCAGAGGAAAGCCATCTGCGCGGGCAGGGTCTCGAGCACACCGCCGATCGCGTGACGCAGCGCGGCGTTCTGCTCGGGATCCTCGCTGGCAAAAATGTTTTTGCCTTCTTTATCCAGAATCGAAATGTGCACGTGCAGACCATTACCGGCCTGGCCCGGGTACGGCTTGGCCATGAAGGTGGTGTCCATTTCATGGTCGTAGGCGATGTTCTTGATCAGACGCTTGAGCAGTACCGCGTAGTCGCACGCCTTGATCGGGTCGGCGACGTGGTGCAGGTTCACTTCGAACTGCGCCGGGGCACTTTCCTTGACGATGGCGTCGGCCGGGATGCCTTGCTCTTTCGCGCCTTCCAGAATGTCCTGGAGGCAGTCGACGTATTCGTCGAGGTCGTCGATCAGGTAGACCTGAGTCGAGTGCGGGCGTTTGCCGGAGATCGGCGAGCGTGGCGGCTGTGGACGGCCGTTCACGTTTTCCTGGTCGATCAGGTAGAACTCGAGTTCGAAGGCGGCGCAGATGGTCAGACCCAGCTCGTCAAACTTTGCAACAACTTGACGGAGCACTTCGCGCGGATCGGCGAAGAATGGGTCGCCTTCGAGCTCGTGCATGGTCATCAACAGCTGCGCGGTCGGGCGCTTCTGCCATGGCTCATTGCACAGGGTATCGGGGATCGGATAGCAGATACGATCGGCGTCGCCGATGTCCAGGCCCAGGCCGGTGCTTTCCACCGTAGAACCGTTGATATCCAGAGCAAATAGAGAGGCCGGCAGGTTGATGCCTTTCTCGTAAACCTTGTGGAGGCTGGTGCGTTCGATGCGCTTGCCGCGCACCACACCATTCATATCCGCAATCAGAAGGTCAACGTACAGAACCTCAGGATGTTCCTTAAGGAACGCGTTCGCTTCGTTAAGCTGAACGGCACGCGGGGGTACCGACATGATGCAACACCTTTGTTGTTAAAAATATCAATCATTGATCTTTTCTGGTTTCAGTCAACCCGAACGGCATGCCGAAGTCAAGCAAGGCCTTTTTTGCCCTAAAAAAGCGCCGCAAGGGCATTTATGGGGCACTTTAGGGCAGTTTTTCGTCCTTGGGACGCTTGGCACCCGCAGGCTTGAGCAGGCCGTGTTGTATTTTTTACGGGGGTGTTGTGTAAAAAAATGAACAAGGCTAAGCTCCGATCAAACCCATAACAGCAATAATACCGGGGTGCTTCATGTCTCGCCTGCCGTTAATCGGCATCACCGACTGCTCGCAACAGTCCGGTCTGCATGCTTATCACATCAGTGGCGACAAATCCGTCAAAAGCTCCGCCAGCATGGCGCGCGGCCCGTCGACGGAGGTTTTGTCAGCAGCAGGCAAAACGGCAGCGTCCGATATTCTGGACGTACGACAAGGCATCTCCTTTATGGCGTTCCCTTCCAATATAGATCGCTTTCACTCCCAAAGCCTGTGCCGCTCACCGAGTCGTGCTCATGATTCTGCACGCCTGAACTGTGCACAGGAAATGCAACGCCAGCGTAAAGGGCAGGTAAGCTCCTCTTTCATTGTCTATGCGCGGTGCCTGGCGTAAGCCCGCACTGCGCACAAGCAAGCCCCCTTTAACGCGACGCCGCCGGCGTCAAACTTTGCCTGACACCACGTCAGGAGACTCAGCCCAGAGGCATTTATGAGTAACAACCTCGACCAGCTCACCGATTGGTTGAAAGACCACAAGATCACAGAAGTCGAATGCATGATCGCCGACTTGACCGGTATCACCCGGGGCAAGATTTCGCCGACCAACAAGTTCATCGCCGAAAAAGGCATGCGCCTGCCCGAGAGCGTGCTGTTGCAGACCGTGACCGGCGACTACGTCGAAGACGACATCTATTACGAACTGCTCGACCCGGCCGACATCGACATGATCTGCCGCCCCGACCAAAACGCCGTGTACCTGGTGCCGTGGGCCATCGAGCCGACCGCGCAGGTGATCCACGACACCTACGACAAGCAAGGCAACCCGATCGAGCTGTCGCCGCGCAACGTCCTCAAGAAAGTCCTCAAACTCTATGCCGACAAGGGCTGGCAGCCAATCGTGGCGCCGGAAATGGAGTTCTACCTGACCAAACGCAGCGACGACCCTGACTACCCGTTGCAGCCGCCAATCGGTCGCTCGGGCCGTCCGGAAATCGGTCGTCAGTCGTTCTCCATTGAAGCGGCGAACGAATTCGACCCGCTGTTCGAAGACGTCTACGACTGGTGCGAACTGCAGGAGCTGGATCTCGACACGCTGATCCACGAAGACGGCACGGCGCAGATGGAAATCAACTTCCGTCACGGCGACGCACTGTCGCTGGCCGACCAGATCCTGGTGTTCAAGCGCACCATGCGTGAAGCCGCACTCAAGCACGACGTGGCGGCGACTTTTATGGCCAAGCCAATGACGGGCGAGCCGGGCAGTGCGATGCACTTGCACCAGAGCATCATCGACATCGAGACCGGCAAGAACGTTTTCTCCAATGAAGACGGGACCATGAGCCAGCTGTTCCTGCACCACATCGGTGGTTTGCAGAAACTGATTCCTGAGCTGTTGCCGTTGTTCGCACCGAACGTCAACTCGTTCCGTCGCTTCCTGCCGGACACCTCGGCACCGGTGAACGTCGAGTGGGGCGAAGAGAACCGCACCGTCGGCCTGCGCGTGCCGGATGCCGGCCCGCAGAACCGTCGGGTGGAAAACCGTCTGCCGGGCGCCGACGCCAACCCGTACCTGGCGATTGCCGCGAGCCTGCTCTGTGGTTACATCGGCATGGTCGAGGGTCTCAACCCGAGCGCGCCGGTGGTCGGCCGTGGTTACGAGCGCCGCAACCTGCGCCTGCCGTTGACCATCGAAGACGCGCTGGAGCGTATGGAAAACAGTACCACCGTCGAGAAATACCTCGGCAAGACTTTCATCACAGGCTACGTCGCGGTCAAGCGGGCCGAGCATGAAAACTTCAAGCGCGTGATCAGTTCCTGGGAGCGTGAGTACCTGCTCTTCGCCGTCTGATACGCCGGGCGCGACCCTCAGCGGTCGCGCCTTCACCGATAACAAGGAGAATTGGCATGACCAGCAACAATCCGCAAACCCGCGAGTGGCAAGCACTCAGCAATGATCACCACCTGGCGCCGTTCAGCGACTTTAAACAGCTGAAAGAGAAAGGCCCGCGGATCATCACCAACGCCAAGGGCGTTTACCTGTGGGACAGCGAAGGCAACAAGATCCTCGACGGCATGGCCGGCCTGTGGTGCGTGGCCATCGGTTACGGTCGCGATGAGCTGGCCGATGCGGCCGCCAAACAGATGCGCGAACTGCCGTACTACAACCTGTTCTTCCAGACCGCACACCCGCCGGCACTGGAACTGGCCAAGTCGATTGCCGACGTCGCGCCGGAGGGCATGAACCACGTGTTCTTCACCGGTTCCGGCTCCGAAGGCAACGACACCATGTTGCGTATGGTTCGCCACTATTGGGCGATCAAGGGCCAGCCGAACAAGAAAGTCATCATCAGCCGCAAGAACGGTTATCACGGTTCGACCGTGGCTGGCGCGAGCCTCGGTGGCATGACCTATATGCACGAACAAGGCGACCTGCCGATCCCGGGCATCGTCCACATCGCGCAGCCGTACTGGTTCGCTGAAGGTGGCGACATGTCCCCGGAAGAGTTCGGTATCTGGGCGGCCAATCAGCTGGAAGAAAAGATTCTCGAAGTCGGCGTCGACAACGTCGGTGCCTTTATTGCCGAGCCGATCCAGGGCGCCGGCGGCGTGATCATTCCGCCCGACACCTA
This sequence comes from Pseudomonas sp. PB103, assembly GCF_009764635.1. Taxonomy (NCBI): domain Bacteria; kingdom Pseudomonadati; phylum Pseudomonadota; class Gammaproteobacteria; order Pseudomonadales; family Pseudomonadaceae; genus Pseudomonas; species Pseudomonas sp. PB103. Next base: position 11,234 of record NZ_RWIL01000132.1, read on the forward strand.
CTGGCCGCGCATCAAGGAAATCCTCGCCAAGTACGACATCCTGTTCGTCGCGGACGAAGTGATCTGCGGTTTCGGCCGTACCGGTGAGTGGTTCGGTAGCGATTTCTACGACCTCAAACCCGACATGATGACCATCGCCAAAGGCCTGACCTCCGGTTACATCCCGATGGGTGGCCTGATCGTTCGCGACACCGTTGTTGCGGTGCTCAACGAAGGCGGCGATTTCAACCATGGCTTCACCTACTCCGGTCACCCGGTGGCGGCAGCGGTCGGTCTGGAAAACATCCGCATTCTGCGCGATGAAAAAATTATCGAGAACGCGCACAACGAAACGGCACCGTATTTGCAGAAACGTCTGCGGGAACTGAACGATCACCCATTGGTGGGAGAGGTTCGCGGGGTTGGTCTGTTGGGCGCAATCGAGCTGGTGCAGGACAAGGCCACGCGCAAGCGTTACGAAGGCAAGGGTGTCGGCATGATCTGCCGCCAGTTCTGCTTCGACAACGGCCTGATCATGCGCGCTGTGGGCGACACCATGATCATCGCGCCGCCGCTGGTGATCAGCAAAGCCGAGATCGATGAGCTGGTTACAAAGGCACGTAAATGCCTGGACCTGACCCTCAGTGCGTTGCAGGGCTAAGTGCTAGGCTCTGAGCGGGGGAGCCGCGGCGCTCTCGCTCAAAGCTGTCAGAAAGGCTGGTCTTTTCTTGAAAGACCGCCTCGGATCTTGCCAGACTAGCCGCGGTTCCAGTTGTCCGGGTTCGGCCGCTGAACAAAGTGGTTCAAAAAAGAAAAATTTGGAGCATTAACGCATGAAGGCATTAGGCAAAAAGCTCGCTGGCAAGACTCTGCTCGCCATGTCCCTGATGGGAATCATGGCGGCTGCGGCTCAGGCGGACGACAAGGTGTTGCACGTCTACAACTGGTCCGACTACATCGCCCCGGACACCATCAAGAAGTTTGAAGACGAGTCGGGCATCAAAGTCGTCTACGACGTCTTCGACAGCAACGAAACCCTCGAAGCCAAACTGCTCGCAGGCAAGTCCGGCTACGACATTGTCGTGCCGTCGAACAACTTCCTCGCCAAGCAGATCAAGGCCGGTGTCTACCAGAAGCTGGACAAGTCCAAGCTGCCTAACTGGAAGAACCTCAACACTGACTTGCTCAAAGCCGTGTCGGTCAGCGACCCGGGCAACGAGCACGCTTTCCCGTACATGTGGGGCTCGATCGGTATTGGCTTCAACGCCGAGAAGGTCAAGGCTGCTCTGGGCGCCGACGCGCCGGTCGATTCGTGGGATCTGATCTTCAAGCCGGAAAACGCCGCCAAGCTGAAATCCTGCGGCATCAGCCTGCTCGACTCGCCAACCGAGATGATTCCGGTGGCGTTGCACTACCTGGGCCTGCCAACCGACAGCCAGAAGAAAGAAGACATCGACAAGGCTGAAGCGCTGATCATGAAGGTTCGTCCTTCGATCGCCTACTTCCACTCGTCCAAGTACATCTCTGACCTGGCCAACGGCAACATCTGCGTAGCCGTCGGTTACTCGGGTGACATCTACCAGGCCAAGTCCCGCGCGGCTGAAGCCGGTGACAAGGTGAAAGTCAGCTACAACATTCCGAAAGAAGGTGCCGGCAGCTTCTACGACATGGTCGCCATCCCTAAAGATGCCGAAAACGTCGAAGGCGCCTACAAGTTCATGACCTTCCTGCAGAAGCCGGAAATCATGGCGGAAATCACCAACGCCGTACGCTTCCCGAACGGTAACGCCGCTGCAACTCCGCTGGTCGATAAAGACATCACCAGTGACCCGGGCGTTTACCCACCGGCTGACGTGCTGGCCAAGCTGTACGCGATTGCCGACTTGCCGGCCGCGACTCAGCGCATCCTGACCCGCAGCTGGACCAAGATCAAATCGGGTAAATAAGCCGGTTTGCAGCAACAACCGCTGGCCGTCGTCCCCCGCGAAGGCGGCCAGCGGATTAATTAAATGACAGAAAGTTTTGCTGGAACGGTTTTTCGAGGGTAAGTTGCGCGCCGGTTTTGTTGCCGGGCAGCCATGGCTGTCATGCAGCGCGGGGCAACTTGGGCCCAACTAATTTAGAGGACCTCCACTTGCCTATTTTTTCTTCTTTGCGCAAAGCCCTGCTGGCCACTGCCGGCCTGACGATTGCTGTCGGTGCCCAGGCCGCCGGTACGGTGCATATTTATAACTGGTCCGATTACATCGGCGAGACCACCCTGGCGGATTTCCAGAAAGCCACCGGGATCAAGCCGGTCTACGACGTGTTCGATTCCAACGAGACCCTGGAAGGCAAGCTGCTGGCCGGGCGTACCGGTTACGACGTGGTCGTGCCGTCAAACCACTTCCTCGGCAAACAGATCAAGGCGGGCGCGTTCCAGAAGCTCGACCGCTCGCAGCTGCCGAATTATTCCAACCTCGACCCGGCGCTGCTCAAGCGTCTGGAACAGAACGATCCGGGCAACCTGTACGCCGTGCCGTACCTGTGGGGCACCAACGGCATCGGTTACAACGTCGATAAAGTGAAGGCCGTGCTCGGTGTCGACAAGATTGATTCGTGGGGCGTGCTGTTCGAGCCGGAGAACATCAAGAAGCTGCAAAGCTGCGGCGTGGCATTCCTCGATTCGGCGGATGAAATGATGCCGACCGTGCTCAACTACATGGGCCTGAACGCCAACAGCACCAATCCCAAGGACTATGAAAAAGCCACCGCCAAGCTGCTCGCGGTGCGTCCTTACGTGACCTACTTCCACTCCTCGAAATACATCGGCGACCTGGCTAACGGCGACATCTGCGTAGCCATCGGTTTCTCCGGCGATATTTTCCAGGCCAAGCACCGCGCCGAAGAGGCCAAGAAAGGCGTGAACATCGCCTACTCGGTACCGAAAGAGGGCGGCGCGCTGTGGTTCGACATGCTGGCGATTCCGAAGGATTCGTCGAACGTGAAAGAGGCTCATGCCTTCATCAACTATCTGCTGAAACCTGAGGTGATTGCCCAGGTCAGTGATTACGTCGGTTACGCCAACCCTAACCCGGGTTCGGACAAACTGATGGAACAATCCATTCGTACCGATGCGTCGGTGTATCCACCGCAGGCCGTTATCGACAAGGCCTACGTATCGACCGAGTTGCCACCGAACATTCAGCGCCTGATGACCCGCAGCTGGACCAAGGTCAAGTCGGGGATGTAAGGCACACACTATCCTGGGTTCGCCTTGCGGGGCGAACTGCATTGTTTTTTTCTGGGAGTTTCGTAAATGGCAGTTGCCTCCGGCGCCTATAAGAAAGCCCTCGAGGGCGACCAGACACCGAAACAGGTGTTGGTCAAAATCGACCGGGTCACGAAGAAGTTCGACGAGACGATTGCCGTGGACGATGTGTCCCTGGAAATCAAAAAGGGCGAGATCTTCGCTCTGCTCGGCGGTTCGGGATCGGGCAAATCTACCCTGCTGCGGATGCTGGCAGGGTTCGAACGGCCCACGGAGGGGCGCATTTTTCTCGACGGCGTCGACATCACCGACATGCCGCCGTACGAGCGACCGATCAACATGATGTTCCAGTCGTACGCCTTGTTCCCGCACATGACCGTGGCGCAGAACATCGCCTTCGGCCTCAAGCAGGACAAGATTCCGGCGGCTGAAGTCGACGCCCGCGTGGCCGAGATGCTCAAGCTGGTGCAAATGAGCCAGTACGCCAAACGCAAACCGCATCAGCTGTCCGGTGGTCAGCGTCAGCGTGTGGCACTGGCGCGCTCGCTGGCCAAACGGCCGAAGCTGCTGCTGCTCGACGAACCGATGGGCGCACTGGATAAAAAACTGCGTTCGCAAATGCAGCTGGAACTGGTCGAGATCATCGAACGCGTGGGTGTGACCTGCGTAATGGTGACCCACGACCAGGAAGAGGCCATGACCATGGCCGAGCGCATCGCGATCATGCACCTGGGCTGGATCGCCCAGATCGGCAGCCCGATCGACATCTACGAAACCCCGACCAGCCGTTTGGTCTGCGAATTCATCGGCAACGTCAACATCTTCGAAGGCGAAGTGATCGACGACGCCGAAGGCCACGCGACGATCACCTGCAAGGACCTCGACCGGCAGATCTATGTCGGCCACGGCATCAGCACCTCGGTGCAGGACAAGTCGGTCACCTACGCGATCCGTCCGGAGAAACTGCTGGTCACCGCCGACCAACCGACCTGCGAGTACAACTGGTCGAGCGGCAAGGTGCATGACATCGCCTATCTGGGCGGTCACTCGGTGTTCTACGTCGAACTGCCAAGCGGCAAACTGGTGCAATCGTTCGTGGCCAACGCCGAACGCCGTGGCGCACGTCCGACCTGGGGCGATCAGGTTTACGTGTACTGGGAAGACGACAGCGGCGTGGTACTTCGCTCATGAACATGCGCAAATTCAAACGCCGCATCAACCGAATAATCCCCAGTGGCCGGCAGTTGGTCATCGGGGTCCCGTTCATCTGGCTGTTCCTGTTCTTCATGTTGCCGTTCTTCATCGTGCTGAAGATCAGCTTCGCTGAAGCCGATGTAGCGATTCCGCCGTACACCGAGATCTACACCTTCGTTGAGCAGAAGCTGCAACTGCTGCTGAACCTGGGCAACTACGCGATGCTGGCGGGCGACGAGTTGTACATCGCCGCTTACCTCGGCTCGCTGAAGATGGCGCTGATCAGCACCATCCTCTGTCTGGTCATCGGCTACCCGATGGCCTACGCCATCGCCACCGCCCGTAAAGAGATGCAAACGGTGCTGGTGCTGCTGATCATGATGCCGACCTGGACGGCGATCCTGATCCGCGTTTACGCGTGGATGGGCATCCTCAGCAACAACGGCCTGCTCAATGGTTTCCTGATGAGCATGGGGTTTATCGACGAGCCGCTGCAGATCCTCAACACCAACCTTGCGGTGTACATCGGCGTCGTTTACTCGTACCTGCCGTTCATGATCCTGCCGCTGTACGCCAACCTGGTGAAGCACGATCAGAGCTTGCTGGAAGCCGCATCGGACCTCGGTTCGAGCACCTTCAACAGTTTCTGGAAAATTACTATTCCACTGTCCAAGAACGGGATCATTGCCGGCTGCATGCTGGTGTTTATCCCGGTGGTCGGCGAGTTCGTGATCCCGGAACTGCTCGGCGGTCCGGAAACCTTGATGATCGGTAAAGTGCTCTGGCAAGAGTTCTTCAACAACCGTGACTGGCCGGTAGCGTCCGCGCTGGCGGTGGTGATGTTGGCGATCCTGATTGTGCCGATCATTCTGTTCAACCGTAGTCAGGCCAAAGAAATGGAGGGCAAAGAATGAAGCGCATCCGTTTCTCCAGCCTGATGCTGGTCATCGGTCTGTTGTTCATCTACCTGCCGATGCTGATCCTGGTGATCTACTCGTTCAACGCCTCGAAACTGGTAACGGTGTGGGGCGGCTGGTCGATCAAGTGGTACGTCGGCCTGCTCGACAACACCCAGCTGATGGGCTCGGTGCTGCGCTCGCTGGAAATTGCCTGCTACACCGCGGTTGCCGCGGTGGCGCTGGGTACGCTGGCGGCATTCGTGTTGACGCGCATCACCCGCTTCAAGGGTCGCACGCTGTTTGGCGGCCTGGTGACCGCGCCGTTGGTGATGCCGGAAGTAATCACCGGTCTGTCGCTGTTGCTGCTGTTCGTGGCCATGGCGCAGATGATCGGCTGGCCGCAGGAACGTGGCATCGTCACCATCTGGATCGCTCACACCACATTCTGTGCGGCGTATGTGGCGGTGGTGGTGTCGGCGCGTCTGCGGGAGCTGGACCTGTCGATCGAAGAAGCGGCGATGGATCTGGGCGCGCGGCCGTGGAAGGTGTTCTTCCTGATCACCATCCCGATGATCGCGCCATCGCTGGCGGCGGGCGGCATGATGTCGTTCGCGTTGTCGCTGGATGACCTGGTGCTGGCGAGCTTCGTTTCCGGCCCGGGTTCGACGACCCTGCCAATGGAAGTGTTCTCGGCGGTGCGCCTGGGCGTGAAGCCTGAGATCAACGCCGTGGCGAGTCTGATTCTGCTGGCGGTATCGATCGTGACCTTCATGGTCTGGTTCTTCAGCCGACGCGCCGAAGAAGCGCGCAAGAAAGCCATCCAGCAAGCCATCGAAGAAAGCGCTGCCGATTCGTGGAAGCAACCGGACGTACGCCGGGCGCCTTCGCCGGAAGCGGCGTAAGCCATATCGGGTTGGCCTCTACTTTGAGGTCAACCCAATCTGATGTTGGAATGGGCTTTTGTGGTGAGGGGATTTATCCCCGATGGGCTGCGCAGCAGGCCTGTTTTTTTGGGGTCGCTTCGCAACCCAACGGGGATAAATCCCCTCGCCACAGGGGCCAGATTTCAAATCTGGTTTTAGGCAGTCCAGGGAGAATTGCGGATGACTTCGACGAAGTTCATCGGCTTGAACCCCGGCTCCTGATCCTTCAGCACATCGGTCTTCACATTGCCAAATGTGGTCTGCGGACGATGACGCAAGCCATCGGCAAACGCGCAGATGATGCATTCCTTGAAACCTTCCCCACGCGGGTGCGCATGCACCACCGCTTCGCGCTGCACAGTGCTGAACGCCGCGTAATCCATGCCCAGCACGTCCATTTCCACGCCAGCGGTGACCAGCGCCACGGTCGGGCGCAAATGCTTGGGCACGCCCGGCGTGGTGTGCAGGGCAATCGACAGCCACACTTGCTCGATGTCGTCATCGCTCAACCCGTAAGGCTTGAGAAACGCCGCTGCGGCGTTGGCACCGTCGACTTCAAAGCGTTCGTCATCGCTGCGATGACCTTCGATCAGACCGAGGTCGTGGAACATTGCGCCGACATAGAGCAGCTCCGGATCGTAAGCCAGTTGCTGACGCTCACCGCTCAGTGCGCCGAACAAAAATACCCGGCGCGAATGGTGATAGAGCAGGTCGGACTCGATGTCACGGATGTAGTCGGTGGTGGCGCGGGCGAGGGCGCTGTCAGGGATTTTGATGCCGGCAATGGTCGTGCTCATGGGAGGTTTCCTCACTGAAACGCCGTCGTGGCGCTGATGAGTCAAGTCTGTTCGCGGCGCTGAAAGCGAACAATCGCTGCATGGCTGCGATCCTTGCCAATCCACCTGCAAATCGTGCCAACTGCCCTTCACAGGTCGGAATGCCAGCCATTGTGGCGAGGGGATTTATCCCCGATGGGTTGCGCAGCAGCCCCAAAACCATCCAACGCATTCTGTCAGGCAAGTTCCATTGCCTGGTTTTACGACTGCTGCGCAGCCGGTCGGGGATAAATCCCCTCACCACAGATTCATCGGAGGTTTCGAGAGAGATGAACAAAACCGTCGCCATCGTGGTGTTCGCAGGCGTGCAGTCGCTCGACGTCACCGGCCCCATGGATGTGTTCGCCGAAGCCAACCGCTTTCTGGCGCCCGAGGATCACTATCGACTGGAAGTGATCGGTATCGAGCACGAGGCGATGGCTTGTTCCAATGGGCTGGTGCTGAACGCCCATCGCCATTTCAGCGAAGCACTCGACGCCTATGACCTGCTGCTGGTCGCCGGTGGCCCGCAGCTGCCGTTCATGGATTTCGGCAGCGTCTTCGACAGCTGGCTGCGCGAAGCTTGCGCACGGGCCAAGCGCTTCGGCTCGATCTGCAACGGCGCGTTCATGCTGGCGCGCGCAGGGTTGCTGGAAGGGCGCACCGTGACCACGCACTGGAACGATGCCGAGGCGTTGGCGCAGTTATGCCCGTCAACCCACGTCGAAGCCGATCGCCTGTATGTCGAGGACGGCACGCTCTACACCTCGGCCGGGGTCACGGCGGGGATCGATCTGTCGTTGTATCTGCTGGCGCGTGATCACGGTGCTGAAGTGGCCTTGAGTGTGGCCAAGCGACTGGTGGTGTTCACCCAGCGTTCGGGCGGGCAGTCGCAGTTCAGTCCGTTCCTCACACCGCATGCGGAGCCGACATCGGCGGTGGCGATGGTGCAGTTGTACGTGCTGGCCAATCTCACCGGCGATTTGACCATTGCCGATCTGGCCAATGCGGCGAACATGAGTGCGCGCAATTTCTCCCGGGTGTTTGCTCGGGAGGCGAAGGTGACGCCGGCGGAGTTTGTCGAGCAGGCACGGGTGGATGCGGCGCGGGTGATGCTCGAAAGCACCACGGCGCCGTTGAAGACCGTGGCGTATCAGTGCGGGTTTCGCGATGCGCAGCATATGCGCAGCGTGTTCAACCGCCGGCTGGGCGTGACGCCGCAGCAGTTTCGGCTGAATTTTGCGGTGCTGCTCTGAGGTTGTGTGCTGCTCTTCAGGGCCTCATCGCTGGCAAGCCAGCTCCCACAGGTTTCTCTGGAGTTCACATGATTTGTGATCGACGCAAAACCCTGTGGGAGCTGGCTTGCCAGCGATGAGGCCTGTTCTATCAGCGCAAAACTACTGCGCAGCCCGCGCCGGCAACAACTTCAACGTGCTGCGCGTATTCGCCGTCACCTCTTCCTCGCTGAAATGCGCCTGCACATACATCCCGTCGACATACGCCTCAGCCTGATCGTTATAGTGACTGTCGAACGGCACACCGCTCTGGCCCACCGGGTTGATCGTCAGCGCATGCGCCGGATCGGCGAAGTCGACAAGCCGCCGCGTTGACGGCCCATAGGTCACCGGCCACGGCGCCGGGCCGATCCTCGCGGAAAGGTTATTCGGCACTTCATGACTGCCCGGCGCCGCAAACGGGCCGACATTGAAAAGGCGATCCAGCGGCTTCTGCTGCCCCAGCGGATGCCCGTGCGTCAGCGTGTGCGCCGCGCCCCATTGCCATCCGGCCACATCGTCGCCGAGGGTCAGCTGCAGATGGGTCATGCTCGCTGCCCACGCCGCGCGCACGACATCGGCGCGGGTCTCTTTGGTCGGCGTGTTGCGGTTGTCCCACCACGGCGAATCAGCGTTTGCCGCCAGACGTGGCAGCGCCGCATCGATCACCCGCGTCGACAGCAGCGTGTCGAAAAAGTCATTGCCCAACTCATCACGCATCGCCGCGTCGGCAAGGTCGTAGAGGAACTGGTTAAACACCGTCGCACTGACCGAGTCCAGCGGATAGTCGCCGGGCCATTGCGCCAGTTGCTCGACCAGTTTCAGCTGTGTCGGATCGCTCACCACTTCACGCAACACCGGCAGCAACGGCGCCAGCAGACGCGGGCCGTAACCGGTCGTCGTACCGAGTTGCAGCTTCTGGTTACCCTCGTTGGTCCACTTCACGCTCTTGTCGCCGAGTTGACGATTAAGCTGCTGGCCGCGATCGGCGAGGTTGTAGTAACCGGGGATCTCCATGCCGGTCGGCGACAGCGGCTGGAAGTTGGCCGAGACGATGTAGCCACGTGCCGGATTCTCTTCCTGCGGGTTGGCGCTGAACGGGTAGAAACCGTCCTTGTCGGCCTGATTGCTGCTGCCGTCGAGAATGAATTCCGGCCGTACTCCGGCCGGACGCTTGGGCAGTAACGCCGAGGCCCACCAGGCGATATCGCCCTTGGCGTTGGCGTACACCAGGTTCAACCCCGGTGCCTGCACTTTCGCCGCCGCGGCGCGGGCTTTGGCCAACGTGTCGGCGCGGTTGAGTTGATAGAAGCCTTCGAGGATCGGGTTGGGTGTTTCGAGGAAGGCCCACCACATCGCAATCGGTGTCTTCCCGGCAGCAGATCCCAGCGCATCGTTGACGATCGGGCCGTGGGGCGACTGGCGCAGGGTGATGGTCACCGGTGATTGGCCCTTCACATTGATCTGCTGCTCGCTGCTGACCATGTCGGTCCACTGGCCGCGATACCAGACCTGATTGGGGTTGTCCGGGTTGACCTTCTCGGCGATCAGGTCCAGATCGTCGTTCTGGAACATGGTCAGGCTCCAGCCGAAATCGAGGTTATGCCCCAGAAACGCGAAGGGCACCAGCGCCTGATGGTGGCCGTACAACTCAAAACCCGGCGCCGACAATTGCGCCTCGTACCACACCGATGGCACCGAAAAGCGAATGTGCGGATCGCCAGCCAACAGCGGTTTGCCGCTCTGGCTGCGGCTGCCGGCAATCACCCAGGCGTTGCTGCCTTCGAACTGCGGCAAGCCGTTGTCGATCAACGCCTGTTCGCTGAGGCGGGCGAGGGCGTTGAGGTCTTTCCAGTCGCCAGCGGCGAGGGCGGGCGTCTGTTGGGCGTGACCGTTGGCCAGTACGCCTTTGGCCTGCCAGTCGAGGTCGAAGACGTTGAGATAATCGGCGCCGAGTTGATCGCGCACGTAAGTCAGCAGCGGCTCGGTGCGAAACGCCGCGGCAAAGCTGTAGGCCATGTAGCCGGCGACGCTGATGCTGTCCTCCGCTGTGAACGGCCGCTTGGTGATGCCCAGCACGTCAAACTCGATCGGCGCAGCGTGGGTGTCCTGATATTGGTTGATGCCATCCAGATAGGCTTGCAGGCCCTTCCACGCCGGCGACTGCTTGTCGAGGTTGGCGACATAACTGGCAGCGCGCTCGCGGATGCGCAGGCTGCGGAACAGTTTGTCGGTGTCGAGCAGCTTCGGCCCGAGCACTTCGGCCAGTTCGCCACGGGCGAGGCGGCGCATGCTCTCCATCTGGAACAGACGATCCTGGGCATGCACATAGCCGAGTGCGCGATAGAGGTCGGTTTCGTTCTCGGCGCGGATGTGCGGTACGCCGCGTTCGTCGTAGCGCACGGTCACCGAACCCTGCAGGTTGCGCAGTTCCACCTGGCCCTGTCGCGTCGGTTGTTTGCTGTAGACGTACCAGCCCCCGGCGCAGAGCAGAACAACGATGAGCAAGGCAAGAACGGTGAACACGCGTTTCATGGCGACTCCTTGTGCAGGCGGGATTGCCGCCCGTCGGGCTGCAAACAATTAGCACAGACCGTCCGTGCCGTGCAGCGCTGTCCTTGAAAAGTCCGGAATGCCTTACTTCGTCTCCACCGGCCACGGGCAATAGCAACCGACGGCCAGCGTGTGCGTGGCGTCGACCGGGCGATCGTCCGTCAGGGCATTTAGGATCGGTTCAATGAAGCTGTTGCTGGAGTTGCAGGTCAGGCCTTCGCTGTAAGGGCCGAAGTACGCCAGTTTGCCGCTGCGATCCCAGATCGCCACGGCCGGGCTGGCGGGCACCTGTTCGGAACCGGGCAACACCGTGATGGTTTTCAGGCTACTGAGTGTGGCCGGCAACTGGCCGTGGCTGCCCGCTCTTTGCACCGCGAAGAACTCGACACCCCTGGCGCTGAAGTGCTCGACCATCTCGGTCAGGTGCTGTTGATTGCCGACGTTGCACGGGCAGGCCGGGTCCCAGAAGTGCACCAGGCGGATATTGCCGGGGCCGGCGAGATCGTCGGGCAGGCGCAGCGGATCGCCGGAAAATACCGCCGTGTGTTCGCTGAACGCGCGCAGGTATCGCCCCTGAAACCAGTCGTACGCCGCCCACAGCACCCCGGCGCACAAGAGCGCAAGCAGGCTGGCAAACAGTGCGGTGCGGTAGGGCGAACGCATGGTTTTCGATCCCGAAGAGGTCGGCTAGCTTGCCATGTCTGTCACTACAGATGAATATCGCAGGCCGATAAAGTCTGTTTACCGCTCTGGAACCGCTTATGCCCGCCACCTTCGACCCCGATCAGTTACGCGCCAGCCTCAAGCCCTTGGCCGAGTGGCAGCCGTTGTCGGAGGAGGCCAAAGCCTATCAGCGCTTTTACCAGACCGACTTTCCCGAGCGTGATGTCTGGCGCGGCATGGGCCGTTTCGAAGTCGACGGTTATGAGCTGGTCAGTCATTGCTGGTGGCCGGAAAAGGTCAAGGCAACGCTGTTTCTGCTGCACGGTTACTACGATCACACCGGGCTCTATCGCCATGTAATCGAGTGGGCGCTGGATCAGGATTTTGCAGTGATTTCCTGCGACCTGCCGGGCCATGGCCTGTCGAGCGGGCCGCGTGCAAGCATTCGCGATTTCTCCGAGTACCAGGACGTCCTGCAAGCCCTGTTCGCCGAAGCGCAGTCGATCGCGCTGCCGCAACCGTGGCACATGTTCGGGCAAAGCACGGGCGGGGCGATTATTGTCGATCACGTGCTCAACCATGGTCAGGGCAGCCCGGCGCAAGGTCATTTGATCCTGATGGCGCCATTGGTGCGGCCGCGCGCGTGGGGGTGGTCGCAACTGAGTTATTACCTGCTCCGGCCTTTTGTCAGAGGTGTCGTGCGGCGCTTCAGCGAGAACTCCAACGATCCTGATTTCCTGCCGTTTCTCCAGGCCGATCCGTTGCAGCCGCGACGCTTGCCGACCCAGTGGGTAGGCGCACTGTCACGCTGGATCATTCGCGTGGAGCACGCGAAAAAAAGCCCGCGGCGACCGCTGATCATTCAGGGGCAGGCGGACATGACGGTGGACTGGCAGCACAATTTGCAAGTGATGAAGTGGAAGTTCGATCGGCCACAGATATTGCTGCTGGCCGAGGCGCGGCATCATCTGGCGAATGAGACGGAGGAGATGCGTGAGGAGTATTTCGAGTTTCTGAGCAAGCGCATCAGGGGCCGCAATCTTTAGCGTCTGTGAGGGCCCCATCGCTGGCAAGCCAGCTCCCACAGGGTTAAGTGTCGATCACGAATATTGTGAACACCCAAGAAAACTGTGGGAGCTGGCTTGCCAGCGATGGCGGCTTATCAGGTGCTAGAGATCATTGGCCGACCGCCAGGCCTGCGCGAATCGCCGCCAACGCCGCCTGGTAATACGCCTTGCCCTCGGTTGATTCGGCAAACGTCGCAAACTCTTCCAGCTCTTCGTCCGACAGGTCGCGATAAACGTAGAGCAGCGTGTTGTTGATGTCCGCGCCAATCTGATCCATCAGGCGCTGGCGCTGACCGTTCAACATGCCCTGCGCCTGACCGCCACCGAGCAGTCCCGGAATCATCGAGCTCAAGCTGTCCGCCGCGACGCCGGCAATCGCCAGGCTGACCTCGGCGCCGGCCTCACGCGCTGGCAGCGCCTGCGCGAGGTGGCCGATGATCAGCAGACGGCTGTCGCTGACCTGCATCTTCGGCAAACCCTTGGCGTTTTTCGCCAGTTGATCGCGACGGGTTGCGAGCAATTCAGCCGCTACGATCTTTTTGCCCAGTGGCGATTGAAAAAAGCTCAGCGCCGGTTTCGGATCGGCGAGTTGCTGACGCAGTTGTGCTTCGGCGCGTTGATCCACGGCTTGCGGGGCGAAGCGCTGATTGCTGTTGTTGACCAACGCCTGAAACACGGCGGGCGGCAGGCTGTTCTGATAGCGCTGCTGCGCGGCACTCAGGGCGTCATTGAAATGCGCACGTTGATCTGGCCAGCCGGCGACCTTGTACAACTGATCGTGGCCGTCCGCCCAGGCGGGCAACACGCAGAACATCAACAGTGAAAAAAGCAAACGGCGCATAGGGACTCCTGTCAGCAGCGGACTATTCTCCGTGCGGTGCCGGTACTTGTCGAGAATTCGTAGCAAGCCGCCGCGTGGCTCTGTCGGATTTCTTGCCGGCGGCATACTATGCGCGCCATGCAAATATCCTCTGAACACCCGCTGCTGTTACGCATTGTCGACGACCTGGCCGAGCATGGCTGGTCGCAGCAGAACATATTCCTGCCCGCCGGTTTGACCCGCGAGTTGGCGGCCGAGTGCCGTAAACGTGAGGCCGAAGGTGAGCTGGCGCCGGCGGCGGTGGGGCGTGGGCCGTTTTCAGAGATCCGTGAGGGTATTCGTGGCGACCACATTCAGTGGATCGATCCGGGCCAGGCCGATTCCAGCGACCGCTATCTGAATCTGATGGAAAGCCTGCGCGAGGCGCTCAACCGTGGCTTGTTCCTCGGCCTTGAAGACTTCGAATGCCATTTCGCCCTGTACCCGCCGGGGGCGTTCTATCGTCGGCATGTCGACCGTTTTCGCGACGATGACAAGCGCATGGTTTCGGTGGTGGTCTACCTCAATGACGCCTGGCTGCCGGAGGACGGTGGTCAGTTGCGCATGTACCTGAACGAAGAGCGCGTACATGACGTGCAGCCTACCGGCGGTTGTCTGGTGGTGTTTCTTTCTGGCGAAGTGCCGCACGAAGTGTTGCCGGCGAACCGTGAACGTTTGTCGCTGACGGGCTGGTTCCGCCGCCGTGGCAACGAGCCGTTCTGACATGGACAAGATTCTGGTCAGCCGCTGCCTGCTGGGTCATCGCGTACGTTACGACGGTGGCGCGAGTGGGCCGTTTGATCTGCTCGAACAGTGGATTAGCGAAGGACGCGTGGTGCCGTTGTGCCCGGAAGTCGCGGGCGGTTTGCCGACGCCTCGTGCAGCGGCGGAGATTCCCGGCGGGCAGGGCGCTGAGGTTCTGGATGGCATTGCTGCGGTCATCACCACCGAGGGCGAGGATGTCAGTGCGCAGTTTCTCGACGGTGCGCGGCAGGCGTTGGAGCTGGTGCACAAACACGGCATCCGCGTAGCGGTGCTCAAGGCCAACAGTCCTTCCTGTGGCAACCTGCTGACCTATGACGGGACATTCAGCGCAGTCAAAGTCCCCGGTGAAGGCGTAACGGCCGCGCTGCTCAAGCGCCATGGTGTGCAGGTCTTCAGCGAACTCGAACTGCCGCAAGCCGCGCTGGCCCTGACCCAACTCGATCACCTGTAGGAGCTGCGGCACGCTGCGATCTTTTGATCTTTTTGATCTTTCGAATCAACATCAAAAGATCGCAGCGTGCCGCAGCTCCTACAGGTTTCAATTGGGTTCGTTGAGCCACTTCTTCGACAGCGCCGCCAGGCGCCCGTCGGCCTTGATCCGCTGCATCGCGCTCTCAAGGCTGGCCTGGAACGCCGGATTACCCTTCTGGAACGGTATCGCCAACTCCACCGGTGCGCTCGCCTTTGGCTTGGCATCAGTCAACGCCTGCACCAACACCATCGGCTGCGGCTGTGGCTGCTCATCCTTCTTCGCCAGCAACTGCGCATCGACCTTGCCGTAAGGCTCGCTGAAGTCGAAACGATCCTTGAGTTCGGGTGTCAGTGCTATGTGATTGAGCGCTACGTCGTACTTGCCGCTTTCAACGCCCTGGAGCAGATCGGCCTCATCGGTGACGATGAAGTCGGCGCGTACATCCAGCTCGTTGGCGAGCAGTTGCCCAAGCTCGACCTCGAACCCCGTGAGTTTGTCGCCGTCGTCCTTGTAATTGAAAGGCGGTGTATTAGCCTCAAGGGCTATGCGCAACTCGCCACGGTCGTTGACGTCATCAATCAGTTCGGCGTGAGCCAAAGGGCTCAGAAGGGGTAGCAGGCAGATCAGGCCAGGCAAAAAGCGCATGGTCACTCCTTTGAAATCATTATTGCGATGCTCTGAGTCAGGCTCGCTTTGCTATGGTTGTCGAGTGCCTTCGACAACGAATGGTCATGAAGTTGTCATGACCGTGCGGATTTTACGGAAAAACTGGAGAAGAAAATGAAAAGCTTTATGTCACGTGCAGCGTTGGCGGGTGTGTTGATGGGTGTTTCGGTGCTGGCCAGTGCTGCCACACCCGCGCCAAAAGGCGCCGAAGTGTTCATCGTTTCTCCCGAGGACGGGGCCACGGTTTCGCAGACCTTCACCGTCAAGTTCGGCACCAAGGACGTCGCGCTGGCACCGGCCGGTGACGTCACCAAGAACACCGGTCACCACCATTTGCTGATCGACGTCGACAAGCTGCCGGCCGCTGGCGCGCCGATTCCCAACGATGCCAACCACATGCACTTCGGCAAGGCGCAGACCCAGGCTGACATCAAACTGGCCCCGGGCAAGCACACCTTGCAGCTGGAGCTGGGCGACAGCGGCCACATGCCGTTCGATCCGCCAATCGTTTCGAAGAAAATCACCGTCAACGTCGAATAAAAAAAGGGAGCCCTTTCGGGGCTCCCTTTTTTATCAGCGGCGAGTTGCGAGCTACGAGCTTCAAGCAAAAGCTAAGCGAACATCACTTGCTGCTTGTCGCTCGCGGCTTGTAGCTGTTCTTAGAAAAGAACGCGGCTACGGATAGTGCCGTTGATGTGCTGAAGCTTCTCTTGCGCCAGATCCGAGTACTCGGCGTCGACGTCGATCACCACGTAGCCAACCTTCTCGTTGGTCTGCAGGAACTGACCGGAGATGTTGATGCCGTTTTCGGCGAAGACCTTGTTGATCTCGCTCATCACACCCGGGATGTTCTCGTGGATGTGCAGCAGGCGGTGCTTGCCAGGGTGAGCCGGCAGGGCCACTTCCGGGAAGTTTACCGACGAAACCGAAGTACCGTTGTCGCTGTACTTGACCAGTTTCTCTGCCACTTCCAGACCGATGTTGGCTTGCGCTTCAGCGGTCGAGCCGCCGATGTGCGGGGTCAGGATGACGTTGTCGAGGCCACGCAGCGGGCTTTCGAACTCTTCGTCGTTGGAGCGAGGCTCCACCGGGAACACGTCGATGGCCGCGCCGATCAGGTGCTTGTCCTTGATCGCGTCCGCCAGGGCGTCCAGTTCAACCACGGTGCCACGAGCAGCGTTGATCAGGATGCCGCCCTTCTTGATGGCGCGGATTTCCTTCTCGCCGATCATCCACTGGGTCGCAGCGGTTTCCGGAACGTGCAGGGTGACGATGTCGGACATGCCCAGCAGCTCGGTCAGGTTACCGACCTGAGTGGCGTTGCCCAGCGGCAGCTTGGTCACGGTGTCGTAGAAATACACCTGCATACCCAGGCCTTCAGCCAGAACCGACAGCTGCGTACCGATCGAGCCGTAGCCGACGATGCCGAGTTTCTTGCCACGGATCTCGAAGGAGTTGGCTGCGGATTTGATCCAGCCGCCACGGTGGCAGGAAGCGTTTTTCTCCGGGATGCCGCGCAGCAGCAGGATCGCTTCGGCCAGCACCAGTTCCGCTACGGAGCGAGTGTTGGAGTACGGCGCGTTGAACACGGCAATACCGCGCTCACGAGCAGCACTCAGGTCAACCTGGTTGGTGCCAATGCAGAAACAGCCGACCGCAACCAGCTTCTTCGCGTGATCGAAGATCTCTTCGGTCAGTTGGGTGCGCGAACGAATGCCGATGAAGTGAGCGTCAGCAATCTTTTCCTTGAGCTGGGCTTCCGGCAGAGAACCGGTGAGGTACTCAATGCTGGTGTAGCCCGCCGCCTTGAGGACGTCGACAGCCGATTGGTGGACGCCTTCGAGAAGAAGGAACTTGATCTTGCTCTTATCGAGAGAAGTCTTGCTCATCTGCGTAAACCTGTATCCCGGAGAAAAATGGCAGGAAATGGTCAACAGACGCTGACCCGGACGACAAGAAAGTCGTCTCCGCGGATCTGGCCTTGGGCACTGTCCTGCGGGGTCGATATGCTAGCATAGCCTCCCCGCTAAACACTCATTCCTGCGACGTGAAGCGTTCTCAGGATGACCATGAATTGTTCGAGAGTTCTGTCGATGACCAATCCTGCCCTGATTGATGAACTGAAGACCCTGGTTGAGCCTGGCAAAGTCCTCACCGACGCCGACTCCCTGAGTGCGTACGGCAAGGATTGGACCAAGCACTTCGCCCCGGCGCCCAGCGCCATTGTGTTTCCCAAGAACATCGAGCAGGTGCAGGCCATAGTCCGCTGGGCCAACACGCACAAGGTCGCACTGGTGCCATCGGGCGGGCGCACCGGGCTGTCCGCCGCTGCCGTGGCCGCGGATGGTGAAGTGGTCGTCTCGTTCGACTACATGAATCAGATTCTCGACGTGAACCTCACCGACCGCACCGCCGTTTGTCAGCCGGGCGTGGTCACCGAGCATTTGCAGAACGTCGCCGAAGAAAAAGGCCTGTATTACCCGGTCGATTTCGCCTCGGCCGGTTCCAGCCAGATTGGCGGCAACATCGGCACCAATGCCGGCGGGATCAAGGTGATTCGCTACGGCATGACCCGCAACTGGGTCGCCGGCATGAAAGTCGTCACCGGCAAGGGCGATGTGCTGGAACTGAACAAAGACCTGATCAAGAACGCCACCGGTTACGACCTGCGTCAGCTGTTCATCGGCGCTGAAGGCACGCTGGGTTTCGTCGTCGAAGCGACCATGCGCCTCGATCGCGCGCCGAAAAACCTCACCGCGATGGTCCTTGGTACCGCCGATTTCGACTCGATCATGCCGGTGCTACACGCCTTCCAGGGCAAGCTCGACCTGACCGCGTTCGAATTCTTCTCCGACAAAGCCCTGGCCAAAGTCATGGGCCGTGGCGACGTACCTGCGCCGTTCGAAACCGATTGCCCGTTCTACGCGCTGCTGGAATTCGAAGCGACCACCGAAGAAGTGGCCAACAGCGCACTGGAAACCTTCGAGCACTGCGTCGAGCAGGGCTGGGTGCTGGACGGCGTGATGAGCCAGAGCGAAACCCAATTGCAGAATCTGTGGAAACTGCGCGAGTACATCTCCGAGACCATCTCGCACTGGACGCCGTACAAAAACGACATCTCTGTCACCGTGTCGAAAGTGCCGGCATTTCTGAAGGAAATTGACGCGATCGTCGGCGAACACTACCCGGACTTCGAAATTGTCTGGTTCGGCCATATCGGCGACGGCAACCTGCATTTGAACATCCTCAAGCCGGATAACCTGAGCAAGGACGAGTTCTTCGCCAAGTGCGCGACCGTCAACAAGTGGGTGTTCGAAACCGTCGAGAAGTACAACGGTTCGATTTCCGCTGAACATGGCGTCGGCATGACCAAGCGCGATTACTTGACCTACAGCCGCTCGCCGGTTGAGATCGAGTACATGAAAGCGGTGAAAGCGGTGTTCGACCCGAACGGCATCATGAACCCGGGCAAGATTTTCGCGGTTTGATCGGCAATCTTTGATGAATCAATGAAGGCAGGAGTCGGTAAATGAGCTATCAGCACCAGTACGTCGACGGCACGCGCATCCACTTCCCGATCGGGAAAGTCGTGTGCATTGGCCGTAATTACGCCGAACACGCCAAAGAACTGGACAACCCGGTGCCTACCGAACCGTTGCTGTTCATCAAGCCGGGCAGTTGCGTGGTTGAGTTGGAAGGCGGTTTCGCCATTCCGACCGAGCGCGGTTCGGTGCACTACGAAGCGGAAATCGCCGTGTTGATCGGCAAGCCGTTGTCGACCAAGCCGAGCCGTGAAGAAGTGCTCGACGCGATCTCCGGTTTCGCCCCGGCGCTGGACCTGACCCTGCGCGACAAACAGGCCGAGCTGAAAGCCAAGGGCCTGCCGTGGGAAATCGCCAAGTCGTTCGACGGCGCGGCGGTGATCGCCCCGTTCGTGGTTGGCAGCACCTTTGCTGACCTGACCGACATCGGCATTCGCCTGACCATCAACGGCGAAGTGCGTCAGGACGGCAACAGCAGCGCGATGCTCAACCCGATCGTGCCGATGATCCAGCACATGGCCGGCTGCTTCTCGCTGCAGGCCGGTGACGTAATCCTCACCGGCACACCCGTGGGCGTCGGCCCGCTGAACGTTGGCGATGACATCGTCCTCGAACTGGTCGGCGCGAGCAGCTTCACCAGCAGCGTGCGCTAACCGCCGCACCCTTCCTTTTTTGGGGGGGGGGCCTTTGTGGTGAGGGGATTTATCCCCGATGGAGTGCGCAGCAGTCCCAGCTTTTGGGGCCGCTTCGCAGCCCATCGGGGATGAATCCCCTCACCACAGTACCCATTCCACATTTAGATGTGTGATCAGTTCTGCAAACCCACAGGGCAATCCCGCCATTTGCCGTTTTTTTCACATCCTGTCTGGATAATTTCCGCAATTCTGGCGTCTGAGCCGGCCTCTTTGTGCTATTACCCATAGCCTGAATTTTCGGAAAGCGTCCCTCGATGTCCTCTCAAACTCAGCTCAAAACCACCCCTCGCTCGCGTTTCTACCTGCGTTGGTACGTTTGGTTATTGTTGTTGGTCGCTGCCGTTTATGGCCTGGCGTTCGCCATGCATTGGGATGACCGTGCGTTGCTGTGGGTACACGAGCGCTTTGAAAGTCAGGCTGAGCAGAAGGAAAGCATCTGGCTGCCGGACTATCGCGCGGTGATCGACGCGAAGTTGCTGCCGGGCATGGAGAAGGACGAAGCCTCGGACCTGTCCTATAACCCGCAGACCAAAACCCTGTTTTCGGTGATGGGCAAGAATCCGTTCCTCGCCGAGCTGACGCTGCAGGGCGATGTCCTGCGCAAGATGCCGCTCAAAGGCTGGAGCAATCCGGAAGGCCTGACCGTCATGGAAAACGGCTTGATGGCCATCGTCGACGAGCGTGAACACATGCTCTCTATCGTCAAGGTTGACGCCGACACCCGCGAGCTGAACATCGCCGATTTCCCGAAATACGACCTCGGGCCATCGAAAGACCAGAACAAGGCGTTCGAGGCGATCACCTGGGATCCGCGCAATCAGCAATTGCTGCTGGGCGAGGAGCGGCCACCGGCGCTGTTCACCTGGAAAAGCGATGGCAGCCAGGTCCTGAAAGGCGACAAGCAGAAGCTGGCCAGCGACGAACTGGATATCCGCAATCTTTCCGCGCTGGCAATCGACCCGCGCACCGGCCACACCCTGGTGCTTTCGGCTGATTCGCACCTGCTGCTGGAACTGGACGAGAAGGGCGAGCAAGTCAGCTTCATGACCCTGCTGAGCGGTTTCAACGGGTTGAAAAAAACCATCCCCCGCGCTGAAGGCGTGACCATGGACGAGGCGGGCACGCTGTACATCGTCAGCGAGCCGAACCTGTTCTATCGCTTCGAAAAACACAAATAACGCCCAAAGCGAACCCATGTAGGAGCTGCCGCAGGCTGCGATCTTTTGACTTTGATCCTAAAAACAAAATCAAAAGATCGCAGCCTTCGGCAGCTCCTACACGAGGTTGGGTTGTGGTTTGGGGCAAGTGGCCATTAAGCTTCAGTTCAGACGGGCGTGATATTTCATCCGCCTGTTTTGATTCCGAGCCCGCCCGAATGCGTCGACTTGCCCGTCCCAAACCTCTGGTCATCATCGTCTCGGTGATTGCCCTGATCGCGTTGATTGCGATTGGCCAATATATGCGTCTGTTCGAGCGCGCCTGGTTCAACCTGCATACGCTGTGGCAGACGCAGAGCAGTGAGTCCATTGCCTTGGACCAATATCGAGTCGAGATCGAAGCGCGAGTCATCGAAGGGCTGGACGACGATGTTTCAGCGCTAACCTTCGATCCGGTGCGCAAAAGCCTGTTCACCGTCACCA
This sequence comes from Pseudomonas sp. PB103, assembly GCF_009764635.1. Lineage (NCBI taxonomy): Bacteria > Pseudomonadati > Pseudomonadota > Gammaproteobacteria > Pseudomonadales > Pseudomonadaceae > Pseudomonas > Pseudomonas sp. PB103. Next base: position 32,490 of record NZ_RWIL01000132.1, read on the forward strand.
ACAAGAATGCCGAGCTGGTCGAGTTGTCGCTGGAAGGCAAAATCCTGCGGCGCATCGCGCTGATCGGTTTCGGCGACCCGGAAGCGGTCGAGTTCATCAGCGCCGACACCTATGTGATCACCGACGAACGCCAGCAGCGGCTGATCAAGATCCACCTGGAAAAAGACACGACCTTCCTCGATGCGGCCGATGCCGAGCAGATGACCCTCGGCGTGCACATGAGCGGCAACAAGGGGTTCGAGGGGTTGGCCTATGATTCCGTGGGCAAGCGCTTGTTTGTAGCAAAAGAGCGCGACCCGATGCTGATCTACGAAGTGCATGGCTTTCCGCATTTCAACCCGGAGAAGTCCTACGCGGTGCACGTGATCAACAACCCCAAGCGCGATGCCGGGATGTTTGTGCGTGACCTGTCGAGCCTGCAATACGACGAACGCAGCGGCCATTTGTTGGCGCTGTCGGACGAGTCGCGATTGATTCTGGAGCTGGATGTCGATGGGCGGCCGTTGAGCACCATGTCCATCAGTGGCGGGCGTCAGGGTTTGAAGAAAACCGTGCCACAGGCGGAAGGCATTGCGATGGATGACGACGGCACGCTGTACCTGGTGAGTGAGCCGAACCTGTTCTACGTCTTCAAAAAACCCACTCAACCCTGACAAACACCGCAAAACACTGTGGGAGCTGGCTTTTGTGGTGAGGGGATTTATCCCCGATGGGTCGCGAAGCGGCCCCAAAAAGCAGGACTGCTACGCAGCCCATCGGGGATAAATCCCCTCACCACAAGGTTAGCTCCCACAGGTTTATTCGTCTGCCCATACATTTTCGGGCAGTTTGGCTTACTCAGCCTTGAGGGTTTTCACGCCTTCAGGTGTGCCCAGCAGCAGCAGATCCGCCGGACGCGCCGCGAACAGGCCGTTGGTGACCACGCCAACAATCGCATTGATCTGCGCTTCCAGCTCCACCGGGTTGGTGATTTGCAGGTTGAACACATCGAGGATGATGTTGCCGTTGTCGGTCAGTACGCCTTCGCGGTACACCGGGTCGCCGCCCAGTTTTACCAACTGACGCGCGACGTGGCTGCGGGCCATCGGGATCACTTCGACCGGCAGCGGGAATTCGCCCAGCACCGGCACCAGTTTGCTGGCGTCGGCGATGCAGATGAAGGTCTTGGCCACGGCCGCAACGATCTTCTCGCGGGTCAGGGCAGCGCCGCCGCCCTTGATCAGGTTCAGGTGCGCGTCGCTTTCATCGGCGCCGTCGACGTAGAACTCCAAGTCGCTGACGGTGTTCAACTCGTACACCGGAATCCCGTGGCCTTTCAGGCGCGCAGCGGTGGCTTCGGAGCTGGCGACCGCGCCATCGAACGCGCCCTTGTGCTGGGCCAGTGCGTCGATGAAGCAGTTGGCGGTGGAGCCGGTGCCGACCCCGACGATGCTCTTGTCGTCGAGTTTCGGAAGGATGAAGTCGACGGCGGCCTGAGCCACTGCCTGTTTGAGTTGATCCTGGGTCATGCGGGCTCCGGAAGCGGGCAAGGTGAGAACGGAAAGGCCGGCATTATAGGCTCCATGTCTGGGAAGGTCATTGTCCTATTGGCAGATCAAAAGATCGCAGCCTGCGGCAGCTCCTACAGGAATCGCATGCATTCTGTAGGAGCTGCCGCAGGCTGCGATCTTTTAAGGCGCGGCTAAAACCTCTGGATTCGTGTGGTCGCCCGGGCAAAAGCCGGGTTAGACTCCTTGGCCCTGCCCAACCCGCTCAGTGATGCTTTCCGATGCTCGAACAGTACGTCAAAAAGATCCTCACCTCGCGCGTTTATGACGTTGCCGTAGAAACCCCGCTGCAGAACGCTCGCCAGCTCTCCGAGCGGCTGGGCAATGACATTTGGCTCAAGCGCGAAGACTTGCAGCCGGTGTTCTCGTTCAAGATTCGCGGCGCCTACAACAAGCTGACTCAGTTGACCGACGAAGAGCGCGCCCGTGGCGTGGTCACCGCGTCGGCGGGCAACCATGCGCAGGGTCTGGCTCTGGCGGCAAAAGTGTTGGGCGTGAAAGCCACCATCGTCATGCCCAAGACTACCCCCGAGATCAAGGTCGAAGGCGTGCGTTCGCGTGGCGGCAAGGTGGTACTGCACGGCGACTCGTTCCCGGAAGCGCTGGCCTACTCGCTGAAACTGGTCGATGAAAAAGGCTACGTCTACATCCACCCGTACGACGATCCGCACACCATCGCCGGGCAGGGCACCGTGGCGATGGAAATTCTGCGCCAGCACCCGCAGCCGCTGGACGCGATTTTCGTCCCGGTCGGTGGTGGCGGTCTGATCGCCGGTATCGCCGCGTACGTCAAATACCTGCGCCCGGACATCAAAGTCATCGGCGTCGAGCCGGACGATTCCAACTGCCTGCAAGCGGCGATGGCCGCCGGTGAGCGCGTGGTGCTGCCGACCGTGGGCATCTTCGCCGACGGCGTTGCGGTGGCGCAGATCGGCCAGCACACCTTCGACATCTGCAAAGACTATGTCGATGAAGTGATCACCGTCAGCACTGACGAGATCTGCGCAGCGATCAAGGATATCTACGACGATACCCGCTCGATCACCGAGCCTGCCGGCGCGTTGGGCGTTGCGGGTATCAAGAAGTACGTCGAGCAACGCGGCGTCAGCGGCCAGACCTTCGTTGCCATCGACTCCGGCGCCAACGTCAACTTCGATCGCCTGCGCCACGTCGCCGAGCGCGCTGAACTGGGTGAAGGCCGCGAAGCGATCATTGCCGTGACCATTCCCGAGAAGGCCGGCAGCTTCAAGGCGTTCTGCGAAGCCATCGGCAAGCGCCAGATCACCGAATTCAACTACCGCTACAACACCGGCAGCGAAGCGCACATCTTCGTTGGCGTGCAGACCCACCCGGAAAATGATCCGCGCAGTGCGTTGCTGGCGAGCCTCACCGAGCAGGGCTTCCCGGTGCTCGACCTGACCGACAATGAACTGGCCAAGTTGCACATCCGCCACATGGTCGGCGGCCGCGCGGCGCAGGTGGTCGATGAAGTGGTGTTCCGCTTCGAATTCCCGGAACGTCCGGGCGCACTGTTCAACTTCCTTAACAAGCTCGGTGGGCGCTGGAACATCTCGATGTTCCACTACCGCAACCACGGCGCCGCCGATGGCCGTGTGGTCGCCGGCCTGCAAGTACCGCACGACGAGCGCCATCTGGTGCCGGCAGCGCTTGAGGAAATCGGCTACCCGTACTGGGATGAAAGCGAGAACCCGGCCTATCAGCTGTTTCTTGGCTGAGCGGCTACGCTGATGGGCATGGCCCAAGGAAGAGAAATTCATGGAAACCCTGACCACCCTGAAAGTCCTTCACGTCGCGGCGACCGTGGTGATCCTCGTCAGCGGGTTGGGGCTTGCCGCTCTGACCTGGCGTAATCGCAGCGAAGGGCCAGCGAGCACGATGCAGCGCCCTTGGCTGTTTATCTGGTGTTTGATGCTGATAGGTATGCTGAGCATGCCTTTCACCGGCTGGTGGTTGGTACACCTGATCGGCTGGCCACTGGGGCAGTTCTGGATTCTGGGTTCCAGCGTGATCTATGCCGTGGCCACGTTGAGTGCCGTGTGGCTGTTGGTGCGGCTTAATCGGCTGTGGACTAGCGGGGTAGGTAACTGGAAATTCAATCTGGCCCTGGCGATTGTCAGCGGCGTTGGGTTTCTCGCCATTGCGGGGTTGATGGGTGCCAAGCCTGTTTAAGGCTTGAGACCGAATTGACCCAAATCGCTGGCAAGCCAGCTCCCACAGGTTTTTGAGCTGTCCACAAAATTTGTGTCCACTGATAGTCCCTGTAGGAGCTGGCTTGCCAGCGATGGCGTCATCAGCCGCGCAGAGAAATCACCGGCCAGCCACGCTTCTCGGCCTCGGCACGCAGATTCGGATCCGGATCGACAGCGACGGGATTCGCCACCTGCTCCAGCAACGGCAAATCATTCATCGAATCGCTATAGAAATAGCTGTCGTCCAGCGAATACCCGGTCTCTTCCAGCCAACGATTCAGGCGCGTCACCTTGCCTTCGCGGAAGCACGGAATATCCGTGCTGCGCCCGCTGTAGCGGCCATCAACCATCTCGCATTCGGTAGCGATCAGGGTTTCAACGCCCAGTCGAACAGCAATCGGCGCGGTGACGAAACGGTTAGTCGCGGTGATGATCACCAGTTTGTCGCCAGCATCACGGTGCTTTTTCAGCAGTTCCAGCGCTTGCGGCAGGACGATCGGTTCGATGCAGTCGCGCATGTAATCGTTGTGCCATTGATCGAGCACGGCCATGTCGGTGCGGCCGAGGATCTCCAGGCAGAAGTTCAGGTACGCGGCGTTATCCAGTTTGCCGGCCAGGTAATCCTGATAGAACTCGTCGTTGCGCGCTTTGTACGCAATCGGATCGAGGAAGCCGCGTTCACACAGATAGTCGCCCCAGGCGTGATCGCTGTCGCCGCCCAGAAGGGTGTTGTCCAAATCGAAGAGTGCCAGGCGCATTGCAGTTACCCGCTGATAAGTCTGTAAAAAGGCGACAAGAATACGGTCTTTTCACAAGAGTGCACATAAGGTAGGAAGCTTCGTTGCCGCCTTATCAACCTTTGTGGAACAATGCGGCGACATGCGTTTGCGAGGTTGTGCCCGTGATCGACCCCGATGGTTTCCGCCCCAATGTCGGGATCATTCTGACGAATGACGCCGGCCAGGTGCTATGGGCTCGCCGTATCAATCAAGATGCCTGGCAGTTTCCGCAAGGGGGAATCAACCCTGAAGAGACGCCGGAAGACGCCTTGTACCGCGAGCTGAACGAAGAAGTTGGCCTGGAACGTGAAGATGTTGAAATACTGGCCTGTACCCGGGGCTGGTTGCGCTATCGTTTGCCGCAACGTCTGGTGCGTACCCACAGCCAACCGCTGTGCATCGGCCAGAAACAGAAATGGTTTCTCCTGCGCCTGATCTCCAACGAGCAGCGGGTGCGGATGGATTTGACCGGTAAACCGGAGTTCGATGGCTGGCGCTGGGTCAGCTATTGGTATCCGTTGGGCCAGGTGGTGACATTCAAGCGCGAGGTGTATCGCCGCGCCCTCAAAGAGCTTGCCCCGCGCCTTTTAGCGCGCGACTGACGACGGAGTTCGACCCCGAGCCATGCTCAATACGCTGCGCAAGATCGTCCAGGAAGTTAACTCCGCCAAGGATCTCAAGGCGGCGTTGGGGATTATTGTGTTGCGCGTCAAAGAGGCCATGGGCAGCCAGGTCTGCTCGGTCTACCTGCTTGATCCCGAGACCAACCGCTTCGTCCTGATGGCCACCGAGGGCTTGAACAAGCGCTCGATCGGCAAGGTCAGCATGGCACCCAACGAAGGTCTGGTCGGTCTGGTCGGCACGCGTGAAGAACCCCTGAACCTCGAAAACGCTTCGGTTCACCCGCGCTACCGGTACTTCGCCGAAACCGGTGAAGAGCGTTACGCCTCGTTCCTCGGTGCACCGATCATTCACCACCGCCGCGTCGTCGGCGTGTTGGTCATCCAGCAAAAAGAACGCCGTCAGTTCGACGAAGGTGAAGAAGCCTTCCTCGTGACCATGAGTGCGCAGCTCGCCGGCGTTATTGCCCACGCCGAGGCCACCGGTTCGATCCGCGGCCTGGGCCGTCAGGGCAAAGGCATTCAGGAAGCCAAGTTCGTCGGCGTGCCGGGTTCACCGGGTGCGGCGGTCGGTACGGCGGTGGTCATGCTGCCACCGGCCGATCTCGACGTGGTGCCCGACAAGACCATCACCGACATCGACGCTGAGCTGGCGCTGTTCAAGACCGCCATCGAAGGCGTGCGCGCCGACATGCGCGCGTTGTCCGCCAAGTTGGCGACGCAGTTGCGCCCGGAAGAGCGTGCGCTGTTCGACGTCTACCTGATGATGCTCGACGATGCCTCGCTGGGCAGCGAAATCACCACCGTGATCAAGACCGGCCAGTGGGCCCAGGGCGCGCTGCGGCAGGTGGTCACGGAACACGTCAACCGTTTCGAACTGATGGACGACGCCTACCTGCGTGAGCGCGCCTCGGACGTCAAAGACCTCGGTCGGCGCTTGCTCGCCTATTTGCAGGAAGAGCGTCAGCAGAACCTGGTCTACCCGGAAAAAACCATTCTGGTCAGCGAAGAACTGACGCCGGCGATGCTCGGCGAGGTGCCGGAAGGCACGCTGGTCGGTCTGGTCTCGGTACTCGGTTCGGGTAACTCCCACGTCGCGATCCTTGCCCGCGCCATGGGCATTCCGACGGTGATGGGGCTGGTCGATCTGCCGTACGCCAAGGTCGACGGCATCGAAATGATCGTCGACGGCACACGCGGCGAGGTCTACACCAACCCGAGCGAAGTGCTGCGCAAGCAGTTCGCCGAAGTCGTCGAAGAAGAGAAACAACTGGCGCTGGGCCTCGATACCCTGCGCGACCTGCCGTGCGTGACCCTCGATGGCCACCGCATGCCGCTGTGGGTCAACACCGGTTTGCTCGCCGATGTGGCGCGGGCGCAGAAGCGTGGCGCCGAAGGTGTCGGCCTGTACCGCACCGAAGTGCCGTTCATGATCAACCAGCGCTTCCCGAGCGAGAAGGAGCAACTGGCGATCTACCGCGAGCAGCTCGCCGCATTCCACCCGCAACCGGTGACCATGCGCAGCCTCGACATCGGCGGTGACAAGTCGCTGTCGTACTTCCCGATCAAGGAAGACAACCCGTTCCTCGGCTGGCGCGGCATTCGCGTCACCCTCGACCACCCGGAAATCTTCCTGGTGCAGACCCGCGCGATGCTCAAGGCCAGCGAAGGCCTGAACAACCTGCGGATTCTGCTGCCGATGATCTCCGGCACCCACGAACTCGAAGAAGCCCTGCACCTGATTCACCGGGCCTGGGGCGAAGTGCGCGACGAAGGCACCGACGTGCCGATGCCGCCGATTGGCGTGATGATCGAAATTCCGGCGGCGGTGTATCAGACCAAGGAACTGGCGCGGATGGTCGACTTCCTGTCCGTCGGCTCCAACGACTTGACCCAGTATTTGCTGGCGGTCGACCGCAACAACCCGCGTGTGGCCGACCTTTACGACTACCTGCACCCGGCGGTGCTGCAAGCCCTGCAAACCGTAGTGCGTGATGCCCATGCCGAAGGCAAACCGGTAAGTATCTGCGGCGAGATGGCCGGTGATCCGGCGGCGGCGGTGCTGTTGATGGCGATGGGTTTCGACAGTTTGTCGATGAACGCCACCAACTTGCCGAAGGTCAAGTGGATGTTGCGGCAGGTCAATCTGAGCAAGGCCAAGGAGTTGTTGGCTGAACTGATGACCATCGACAACCCGCAAGTTATCCACAGCTCGCTGCAACTGGCGCTGAAGAACCTAGGGTTGTCGAAGATCAATCCACCAGCAGTCATCAAAGCTCTCTGAAGATCAAAAGCCCCTCACCCTAGCCCTCTCCCGAAGGGAGAGGGGACTGATTCGGGGATGTTGCAGAACTCCGCCGACCTGAAAGTGCTGTGCTGAATCCATAATCGACCTGCACCGACCCGAAAGTGCTTTGCTGAATCCATAATCGACTCGGTCTTTCAGGTCGATGTATGGCCCAAGACACCTCGGTCGGCCCCCTCTCCCTCCGGGAGAGGGATGGGGTGAGGGTCAGCTCTTAGACATAAACCTCAACTTCCCCAAGATGCCCGCCATACGGCCCGAAACTGCGCTCGACCATCCGCCGTGTCCCATCCGCCTGCACCACCAACGCCGTACTTGCCCGCGTGCCGTAACTCTGGCTGGCAATAAACACACTCGACAGCAAAGTCTCAGTCGCCATGCCGACCCCGGTATCCGGCAACTCAGCCGACGGCGCAACCTGCGCATCACTCAACAACCCCAGCAACCGCGCAGGTGTCGGTTCATCCAGCACTGCGCCCAACGCCGCTCTGGCCTTGAGCAACTTCGGCCACGGCGTATCCAGCCCGGCATTGGATAACCCGTAGACCCCGGACTGCAGCATCACCGGCTCCGATATCCGCGCATTGAAATGCCACAGCTCATGGCTGTTGCCGAGCAGCAGATTGAACCCCGCGTACTCCGGCGAACGCCCGACCACATCGCTCAAATAATCATCAATCGACAGATCGCCGGTCAGAAACCGCGCCACCAGTTCGCCGCGCGATTTGCGCGCGGGCGGCTGCTGCGGGTCGCGAATATTGGTCAGCGCGGCAAAGCGGCCGTTGGCGCCGATGCCTAGCCACGTCCCGCCAGCCTCAAGATCACGCCCCGCATGCACGTGCGGCGCTTCGGGCCATTGCGCCAGCGGCAGACTCGGCCGGGCGTAGAACTCGTCACGGTTGGCCGCGACGATCAGCGGCTGGGCATGGCCCGGGCGCCAGGCAAAAACGATCAGGCACATAAGGTGGTCCTTGTGTGTTTTTTGCCCACTCTACGCATCCGGCGCCCGTGCATCCATCGCCAGTGGAGCAGAAGGCCGCGCATCCGTTACCATGCCGCTCCGGTTTTGGGATGCGTCTGGGAGAAGGACATGGAATTTCTGCTCTATCTGGCGCTCGGCGCCTGTGCTGGCGTGTTAGCCGGGCTGTTCGGTGTCGGTGGTGGGATCATCATCGTTCCGGTGCTGGTGTTCAGTTTCACCTTGCAGGGCTTCGATCAGTCGATCCTGACCCACCTGGCGGTCGGTACGTCGCTGGCGACGATCATCTTCACCTCGGTCAATGCCGTGCGTGAACACCATCGTCGCGGCGCAGTGCGCTGGCCGATCTTCATGTGGATGACCGTGGGAATTCTCATGGGCGCCGGGTTTGGCGCGCTGACCGCCGAGGCGATTTCCGGGCCGCACCTGCAAAAGATCATCGGCATGTTCGCTTTGGTGATCTCGGTGCAGTTGGCGCTGGACGTCAAACCCAAGGCCAGCCGAACCGTGCCGGGCAAAGTGGGTCTGACCGTGGCCGGCAGTGTGATTGGTTGGGCCTCGGCGATTTTTGGCGTTGGCGGCGGTTCGCTGACCGTGCCGTTCCTGACCTGGCGCAGCGTACCGATGCAGCAAGCGGTGGCGACGTCATCGGCCTGCGGTCTGCCGATTGCCTTGGTCAGTGCATTAAGTTTCATGATTCTGGGCTGGCACGACCCGTTGTTGCCGCCGCATAGTCTCGGTTTTGTCTATTTGCCGGCATTATTGGGCATCGCCCTGACCAGCATGGTTTTCGCCCGTCTCGGCGCGCGCCTGGCGCACAAGTTGTCGCCGCGCTTGCTGAAACGGCTGTTCGCCGCTTTGCTGTTCAGCGTGGGTGTGAGCTTCCTGCTTTAACCGCGTCGCAATCCTGGCTTAATCCTGAGGTGGCAGCGTCGCCCGGGAATTTTGGTTTCAACTCTAACGAGGAGTCGCAATGCTGCCTTACCCGCAGATCGACCCGGTGGCGTTATCCATCGGTCCGCTGGACATACATGTGTTCAACCGTTTTCTGTCCATCGGTCCGCTGAATATCCATTGGTACGGCCTGATGTACCTGATCGGCATCGGCGGTGCGTGGCTGCTGGCGTCGCGCCGGCTAAACCGTTTCGACCCGACCTGGAGCAAGGAGAAGCTCTCCGATCTGATCTTCTGGCTGTCGATGGGCGTGATCGTCGGCGGACGTCTGGGCTATGTGCTGTTCTACGATCTGAGCGCGTATCTGGCCAACCCGACGCTGATTTTCGAGGTGTGGAAGGGCGGCATGTCGTTCCACGGCGGCTTTATCGGCGTAATGCTGGCTGCATTATGGTTCGGCAAGCGCAACGGCAAGTCGTTCTTCCAGTTGATGGACTTCGTCGCGCCAATGGTGCCGATCGGTCTGGGCGCCGGGCGCATCGGTAACTTCATCAACGCCGAATTGTGGGGCAAAGCCACCGACGTGCCGTGGGCGATGGTCTTCCCGCCATTCAGCGATCCGGCGCAACTGCCGCGTCACCCGTCGCAGCTGTATCAGTTCGCGCTTGAAGGCGTGGCGCTGTTCCTGATTCTGTGGATTTTCTCGCGCAAGCCGCGTCCGACCATGGCCGTTTCCGGCATGTTCGCGCTGTTCTACGGCATCTTCCGTTTCATCGTCGAATTCGTCCGTGTGCCGGATGCGCAACTCGGCTACTTGGCCTGGAACTGGCTGACCATGGGCCAGGTGCTCTGTGTGCCGATGATCATCGGCGGGCTGTTCCTGATCTGGCTGGCCTATCGTCGCGCACCGGCAGCACCGCTCGCGCCGACGGCTTAAACTACGAACCCCGGCGCGCGACGCCGGGGCTCAAAGGACACAGGTAACTCATGAAGCAATATCTCGAACTGGTCTCGCACGTCATTCAGAACGGCAGCAAACAGGCCAACCGCACCGGCATCAACACCATCAGTTTTCCGGGTGCGATGCTGCGTTTCGATCTGCAGGAAGGTTTTCCGGCGATCACCACGCGCAAGATGGCCTTCAAATCGGCCATCGGCGAGATGTGCGGGTTTCTCCGTGGCGTCAACAACGCCGCTGAATTCCGCGCGCTGGGCTGCAAGGTCTGGGACCAGAACGCCAACGAAAACGCGCAGTGGCTGGCCAACCCGTTCCGTCAGGGTGACGACGACCTCGGCGAAATCTACGGCGTGCAATGGCGCAAATGGCCGGCGTACAAGCAGATCCCGCTGAGCAACACCGCCGCCATCGAACAAACCCTGAGCAACGGCTACAAGCAGATCGCTCAAGGCGAAGAAGACGGCCAGGCCTACGTGGTGATGTACAAAGCCATCGACCAGGTGCGTCAGTGCGTCGACACGATCATCAAGGATCCGGGCAGCCGTCGCATTCTGTTCCACGGCTGGAACGTCGCTCAGCTCGATGAAATGGCCCTGCCGCCATGCCACCTGCTGTACCAGTTCCACCCGAATGTCGAGACCAAGGAAATTTCCCTGACCCTCTACATTCGTTCCAACGATCTGGGTCTGGGCACGCCGTTCAACCTCACCGAAGGCGCCGCGCTGCTGAGCCTGATCGGTCGCCTGACTGGCTACACGCCGCGCTGGTTCACCTATTTCATCGGTGATGCGCACGTCTACGAAAACCACCTGGACATGCTCAACGAACAGCTCAAGCGCGAGCCGTTCGCCATGCCAAAACTGAAAATCTCCGATCGTGTACCGGAGTTTGCCAAGACTGGCGTGTACCAGCCCGAATGGCTGGAACTGGTCGAGCCGAGCGATTTCTCGCTGGAAGGCTACGAACACCACGCACCAATGACCGCGCCAATGGCGGTCTAAAGACTTGCCATTAAACTAGTGGGAGCTGGCTTGCCAGCGATGACGGCGGCACATTCAACATTGATGTGTCTGAAAAACCGCTATCGCTGGCAAGCCAGCTCCCACATTGGTTTTGTGGAAATATTCAGGTTTTGTGTGTGTCCACTGTCATTTCTGACAGTAGCCGACGTGCCGCGCCCCGTGATTAGCTGACGGCCTCCAAAGCGAGGGGACGGTCATGGCAGGCGTAGGCGGGTTTTTCGATGGCGGCAATGCAGGCTCTGGTTTCTCGACCGAGACTGCGCTGACAGCGAAAGCAACGGCATTACAGGCGCCGCTGATCGCCTACTTCTACTCAAAGCACAACCGCTATTTCGAGTTCGGCAAGACCGAGCCCGAAGGCGCCGTCATTCCGCTGGAAATCATCGGCCCGGGCTCGCCGTTTATCGATTCGACGTTCGCTTTGCTGAATCCGTCCTCGCCGCAAATCGCTATCGGCGACAAGCTCCGCGTGGAGTGGCTGGCATTGGACGGTACCCCGTCGTTTCAATCGGCAGATGTTGTGGTGAACAGCAAAGACTACTGGATTCCGATTGCCATTCCGGACAGCGAGCTGAAACGTCTGGAAAGCCTCGAAGTCGAGGTGATTTTCTTTCATCTTCCGCAAGCCGGTGGCGCCAAACCGTCCCCTGCCCGAAAAGTCTTTATCGCCCCAGAGCTCGGCCGCAAGCCCATGCTTGAGGTGCAAGGCGTGGTCAATGGCACGCTGGAAGCTGCCGCGTTTGCCGATGGAATTACCGTACGCCTGGCGCCGATTGAAAACCTGCGCGCCTGTTACGGCATCGAAATTCTCTGGACGCAATCGCCGGATCATTGGGTCGAGCGTCAGCGTCGATTGGCGGTTAATCCAAAGCAGACGATGGCGTTTCATATCGCGCCTGAGGTTTATCAGGCGCATGTTGGCCGCAGGGTGACGGTGCAATACGTGATTTATCTGGGCGCGCGGCTGAGTCCGAATTTTTACTGGAACCCGGGCGTCATCACGGAAGTGAATTTCGACGTGATCTAAACCCCTGTAGGAGCTGCCGCAGGCTGCGATCTTTTGATCTTGCTGTTTATAAGATCAAA
>NZ_RWIL01000133.1:0-12908 GCF_009764635.1 Pseudomonas sp. PB103
AGCTCCTACAGGTGATCTCATGTAGGAGCTGCCGAAGGCTGCGATCTTTTGATTGTGCTTCCCAAAGAAAAAGCCCTGATCTCTCGATCAGGGCTTTTTCACATCTACGCAAATTTACAGGCCGTTAGCGGCCTTGAACTCGCGACGACGACGGTGCAGAACCGGCTCGGTGTAACCGTTCGGCTGCTTGGTGCCTTCAACCACCAGTTCGACCGCCGCCTGGAAAGCGATGTTGCTGTCGAAGTTCGGGGCCAGCGGACGGTACAGCGGGTCATTGGCGTTTTGACGGTCAACCACTGGCGCCATGCGCTTGAGGCTTTCCATCACTTGCGCTTCGGTCACCACGCCGTGGCGCAGCCAGTTGGCGATGTGCTGGCTGGAGATACGCAGCGTGGCACGGTCTTCCATCAGGCCGACGTCATTGATGTCCGGCACTTTCGAGCAACCGACACCCTGGTCGATCCAGCGCACCACGTAACCAAGAATGCCCTGGGAATTGTTGTCCAGTTCGTTCTTGATCTGCTCTGGCGTCCAGTTCGGGTTGACCGCCAGCGGGATGGTCAGGATGTCGTCGACCGACGCGCGAGCACGTTTGGCCAGTTCGGCCTGACGGGCAAACACATCGACCTTGTGGTAATGCAGCGCGTGCAGTGCCGCAGCGGTCGGCGATGGAACCCAGGCGGTGTTGGCGCCAGCCAGTGGGTGCGCGATTTTCTGCTCAAGCATCGCCGCCATCAGGTCCGGCATCGCCCACATGCCTTTACCGATTTGCGCGCGACCTTGCAGGCCGGTGCTCAGACCGATATCGACGTTCCAGTTCTCGTAGGCGCCGATCCACTTCTCAGCCTTCATGTCGGCCTTGCGCACAACCGGGCCGGCTTCCATGGAGGTGTGGATTTCGTCGCCGGTGCGGTCGAGGAAACCGGTGTTGATGAACACCACGCGCTCGCTGGCCGCTTTGATGCAGGCCTTGAGGTTGACCGTGGTGCGGCGCTCCTCGTCCATGATCCCGACTTTCAGCGTGTTGCGTTTCAGACCGAGCACGTCTTCGATGCGCCCGAACAACTCGTTGGTGAACGCCGCTTCTTCCGGGCCGTGCATCTTCGGTTTAACGATGTAGACCGAACCGGTGCGAGTGTTGCGCCGCGAGGTGTTGCCATTGAGGTTGTGCATCGCCGCGAGGCAAGTGACCAGACCGTCGAGAATGCCTTCCGGCACTTCGTTACCGTCTTTGTCGAGGATCGCGTCGATGGTCATCAGATGGCCAACGTTACGCACGAACAACAGCGAACGACCGTGCAGCGTCACTTCACCGCCATTCGGCGCGGTGTAGGTACGGTCCGGGTTCATGGTGCGGGTGAAGGTCTGGCCGCCCTTGGACACGGATTCCGACAGGTCGCCCTTCATCAGGCCGAGCCAGTTGCGGTAGATCACCACTTTGTCGTCAGCATCGACGGCGGCTACGGAGTCTTCGCAGTCCATGATGGTGGTCAGGGCCGCTTCCATCAGGATGTCTTTGACGCCGGCGGGGTCGGTCTGGCCAACCGGGGTGGTGGCGTCGACCTGGATTTCGAAATGCAGACCGTTGTGTTTCAGCAGAATGGCGATTGGCGCGTTGGCGTCGCCCTGGAAACCGATCAGTTGCGCATTGTCGCGCAGGCCAGCGTTGCTGCCATCCTTGAGGGTGACCAGCAGTTTGCCGTCAGCGATCTTGTAGCCGGTCGAATCGACGTGGGAGCCAGCAGCCAATGGCGCAGCTTCGTCGAGGAACGCACGGGCGAAGGCGATGACTTTGTCGCCACGCACCTTGTTGTAGCCTTTGCCTTTTTCCGCGCCACCGTCTTCGCTGATCGCGTCGGTGCCGTAGAGGGCGTCGTACAGCGAACCCCAGCGGGCGTTCGAAGCATTGAGAGCGAAGCGGGCGTTCATCACCGGCACAACGAGTTGCGGGCCGGCGGTACGGGCGATTTCATCATCGACGTTTTGTGTCGTTGCCTGGAAATCAGCCGCTTCTGGCAGCAGATAACCGATTTCTTGCAGGAACGCTTTGTAGGCTACGGCGTCGTGCGCCTGACCGTTGCGTTCCTGATGCCAGGCGTCAATGCGTGCCTGGAAGTCATCGCGTTTGGCGAGTAGGGCTTTGTTCTTCGGCGCCAGGTCATGAATGACCTTGTCGGCACCTTCCCAGAATTTTTCGGCGGTGAGGCCGGTACCGGGAATGGCTTCGTTGTTCACGAAGTCGAACAGGACTTTGGCGACCTGCAGGCCACCGACTTGAACGTGTTCAGTCATTGCTTGCCTCACTCTGCTCAGCTATTTCGCTTTTCAGCTCTTCAATTTTGACAATGAAGCCTCTGGCCATTTAAACCACAAACCTGCCGACCAGTACATGCCATTGCTGGCGGCTGGGCTGGGACCAATCAAAGGCTTGGGGCCTTGCTGACGGGGCTTTCAGGGTTGCGAACATGCCTTGGGCAGACATTGATCCAGCGTTATGTAGTGCGCGCTGCGGCATACTACATGATGAGTTGCGCTTGTGAAAATCAGACTAATTACGTCGTTCTGCGACCTCATGTCGCATTGCGGTCACATCGCGGAACGGGATGTTCTCAAAAAACCATTGGATTGTTCCAGCTAAATATCAAAAGTTGTACACATAAATACTATTTGGCTGCTATGGCGCACATTTTGGTGTACGCGCCTTGATGGCGAGTGGATTTGTGGCGAGGGGATTCATCCCCGACCGGCTGCGCAGCAGTCGCAAAACCTGCCAGCTCGGTCTGGCTGGGGAAAGCAGGGGGCGGCTTCGCCACCCATCGGGGATAAATCCCCTCGCCACAGTTCATCATCTGCAGGTGATTTCCACATACCAACACCGGGTCGGGCTGAATCAACGCCCTTGCCTATACTCCCCCTTCTATAACAACAGTCATGACAAGAGGGCGGCGCCATGGACCATCTCGTACTCACCGTTTTCGCCCCGGACAAGCCCGGGCAGGTCGAGCGTATTGCCCAATGCATTGCCGAGCACGGCGGTAACTGGCTGGAAAGTCGCATGTCGCGGATGGCCGGGCAGTTTGCCGGGATTCTGCGGGTGGGCGTGCCGGCAGAGGCTTACGACGAATTAGTCGATTCCCTACAAGCGCTGTCGACTCATGGCATTCGCGTATTGATTGCCGAAAGCGGAATCGAACAATCCTGCACCTGGAAACCGATTGCCATGGAATTGGTCGGTAACGACCGCCCGGGGATCGTCCGCGACATCACACGCTTGCTCAGCGAGCAAGGTGTAAACCTCGAACGGCTGGTGACCGAAGTGCGCCCCGCACCGATGAGCAGTGAACCGCTGTTCCACGCCGAAGCGATTCTCGCCGTGCCGCTGACTTTATCGCTCGACGTGTTGCAATCGCGCCTGGAAACCCTGGCCGATGATCTGATGGTCGAATTGGTGTTACGCACAGACGTTTAGCGCTGAGCAGGTTATCCAGTTTTAACGTGCACCTGCCTGTGGATAACCTGTAGAGACTGCGCGCAACGCCACGCCCGCCGTGGCTTTGCTGGAGTTGATCAAAAAACCGCCAGAATTCAGTGAGTTGCGCACAAACGGCGGGGATCACGCTGTGGATAACCTTGGGAAGGAACGTTGCAGGCCTCGAGAACCGTGGCCTGCGGAGGTTTGTGTATTTTTTGATCAGCTGCGCCGGCGCAAACTTATCCACGCGTCGACGCTGTACACCGCCAAGCCAGCCCAGATAAAGATGAACGCGACCAGCGTGCTGGACGACAAGTGCTCACCGAACAGCAACACCGCTTGCAGCAGTACCAGCGTCGGCGCCAGGTATTGCAGGAAGCCCAGCGTGGTGTAGGGCAGATGCCGCGCCGCCGCGTTGAAACACACCAGCGGCACCAGCGTTACCGGGCCGGCGGCGACCAGCCACCAGGCTTGCGACGTCGTCCAGAACTCGGGTTGCGCGCTGGTCGCGGTCTGATTGAACAGCAGCCAGGCGATGGCAATCGGCACCAGCATCCAGGTTTCCACCACCAGGCCCGGCAACGCCTTGACCGGTGCCTGTTTGCGGATCAGTCCGTAGAAACCGAAGGTCAGCGCCAGCACCAGCGACACCCACGGCAGACTGCCGACCTGCCAGACCTGCTGCGCTACACCCACCGCCGCCAGCCCAACCGCAAGCCACTGCATCCGCCGCAGACGTTCGCCGAGAATCAGCATCCCCAGCAACACGTTGACCAGCGGGTTGATGTAGTAACCGAGGCTCGCCTCCAGCATGCGTCCGTTGTTCACCGACCACACGTACGTCAGCCAGTTGGCCGCGATCAGCGTGCCGCTCAAGGCCAGAATCGCCAGACGCTTGGGATTGTCGAGCAACTCGCGCAGCCAGCCCGGGTGTTTCCACACCATCAGCAGCAATGCGCCGAACAGCGCCGACCACAGCACCCGATGGATGATGATCTCGACCGCCGGGACTTCGGCAATGGCTTTGAAGTAGATCGGGAACAGGCCCCAGATGATGTAGGCGGTAAGGCCCAGGATGTACCCGCGACGCGGGTTGGCGGCTTGCATGCAGAATCCTTGCTTAGGCAGCTAACAAAGGAGGGGATTGTAAGGAGGTTTGTCAGCCAGTGCCGCAGTTGATTGGTCAGGAATGTGTGAACGAAGGAATGAGCCTCCCCAGAGAAGGCTCATCAACAGCAATCAGAAATTATCCGGCGTCCGCGCTTTCTCCCGGGCATGCTCACGGCTGATCAAGCCTTTGCTCACCAAATCTTTCAGGCACATGTCGAGGGTCTGCATGCCCAGCGATCCTCCGGTCTGAATCGCCGAATACATCTGCGCCACCTTGTCCTCGCGGATCAGATTACGGATTGCCGACGTGCCGAGCATGATCTCGTGCGCCGCAATCCGGCCGCCGCCAATCTTCTTGATCAGCGTCTGCGAGACTACCGCCAGCAGCGATTCCGAGAGCATCGAGCGCACCATCGATTTTTCGTCGCCGGGAAACACGTCGACCACCCGGTCGATGGTTTTCGCCGCCGACGTGGTGTGCAGGGTGCCGAACACCAGATGTCCGGTTTCGGCGGCGGTCAGCGCCAGGCGAATGGTTTCCAGATCGCGCATTTCACCGACGAGAATCACGTCCGGGTCTTCGCGCAGTGCCGAGCGCAGTGCGGTGGCGAAACTGCGGGTATCGCGGTGAACTTCACGCTGATTGATCAGGCATTTGCGCGATTCGTGAACGAATTCGATCGGGTCTTCGATGGTCAGGATGTGGTGATGACGATGGTTGTTGAGGTAATCGATCATCGCCGCCAGCGTGGTCGATTTGCCCGAACCGGTCGGCCCGGTGACCAGCACCAGCCCGCGCGGCGCGTCGGTGATTTTGCGGAAAACATCACCCATGGCGAGGTCGTCCATGCTCAGCACTTTCGACGGAATGGTACGGAACACCGCGCCGGCGCCACGGTTGTGGTTGAAGGCGTTGACCCGAAAGCGCGCGACACCGGGGACTTCGAAGGAAAAGTCGGTTTCCAGATGTTTCTCGAAGTCGACCCGCTGGGTGTCGTTCATGATGTCGTAGATCAACTCGTGCACTTGCTTGTGATCCAGCGGCGGCAGATTGATCCGCCGTACATCGCCGTCGACGCGGATCATCGGCGGCAGACCGGCCGACAGGTGCAGGTCGGAAGCGCCTTGTTTGGCGCTGAAGGCCAGCAGTTCAGTGATATCCATAGCGATCCTCGTTTCCAGTAGAATGCCGCGAACCTTCAGACCGCCGGCGCCTCTTGATGTCCACGATAGCAGACAACATTTCCCACGTTGGTTCGCGCATCCAGACCGCGACCCAAGCCGCACACCGTCCTGAAAACAGCGTCCAGTTGCTCGCCGTGAGCAAAACCAAACCCGCCGAGGCCCTGCGCGAAGCGTATGCCGCCGGGCTGCGCGACTTTGGCGAGAACTACCTGCAGGAAGCCCTGAGCAAACAGCTCGAACTGGCCGACCTGCCCTTGATCTGGCACTTCATCGGCCCCATTCAATCGAACAAGACTCGCGCGATTGCCGAGCATTTCGACTGGGTGCATTCCGTGGATCGCCTGAAAATCGCTCAACGTCTGTCCGAACAGCGCCCGGCCGAGCTGCCGCCGCTGAACATCTGCATTCAGGTCAACGTCAGCGGTGAGGTCAGTAAATCCGGCTGCACGCCTGACGATCTGCCGGCGCTGGCCGCTGCGATCAGCACTTTGCCGCGTTTGAAACTGCGCGGCTTGATGGCAATTCCCGAGCCGACCGACGACCGCGCCGAGCAAGACGCGGCCTTCGCCGCCGTGCAGAAATTGCAGGCCAGCCTCGATTTGCCGCTCGACACACTGTCCATGGGCATGAGCCACGATCTTGAGTCGGCGATTGCCCAAGGCGCCACCTGGGTGCGTATCGGTACGGCCTTGTTTGGCGCGCGCGACTATTCCCAATCTTGAACGTTTCCAGATAAGGACCACACATGAGCAACACACGTATTGCCTTTATCGGTGCCGGCAACATGGCCGCCAGTTTGATCGGCGGCCTGCGCGCCAAAGGTCTGGAAGCTGCCCACATCCGTGCCAGCGATCCGGGCGAAGAAACCCGCGCCAGGGTCAGCGCTGAACACGGCATCGAAACCTTTGCCGACAATGCTCAGGCCATCGACGGCGTCGACGTGATCGTGCTGGCGGTCAAGCCACAAGCCATGAAAACCGTGTGCGAAGCGCTTCGCCCGAGTCTGAAACCCAATCAACTGGTGGTGTCGATTGCCGCCGGCATCACTTGCGCGAGCATGACCGCGTGGCTCGGCGAGCAGCCGATCGTGCGCTGCATGCCGAACACCCCGGCGCTGCTGCGTCAGGGCGTCAGTGGTTTGTACGCGACCAGCGAAGTCACCGCCGAGCAGCGTCAGCAAGCCGAAGAGCTGCTGTCCGCCGTCGGCATCGCGCTGTGGCTGAACGAAGAACAGCAACTGGATGCGGTGACGGCAGTGTCCGGCTCCGGCCCGGCGTACTTCTTCCTGCTGATCGAAGCGATGACCGCTGCCGGCGTCAAACTCGGTCTGCCCAAGGAAATCGCCGAACAACTGACCTTGCAAACGGCGTTGGGCGCGGCACACATGGCCGTCTCCAGTGATGTCGATGCTGCCGAACTGCGTCGCCGCGTGACCTCGCCAAATGGCACCACTGAAGCGGCGATCAAATCATTCCAGGCCAATGGCTTCGAAGCCCTGGTCGAAACTGCACTCGGCGCCGCCGCGCACCGCTCGGCCGAAATGGCCGAACAACTGGGCAAATAAGGAGCCTTACATGATTGGATTGAACACTGCAGCGGTTTACGTGCTGCAAACCCTCGGCAGTCTGTACCTGCTGATCGTGCTGCTGCGCTTCGTGCTGCAACTGGTACGCGCGAACTTCTACAACCCGCTGTGCCAATTCATTGTCAAAGCGACCCAGCCATTGCTCAAGCCACTGCGCCGGATCATTCCGAGCCTGTTCGGCCTGGACATGTCGTCGCTGGTGCTGGCGATTCTGGTGCAACTGGCGCTGATGGCGCTGACCCTGCTGCTGACTTACGGCACCACCGGTAATCCGCTGCAACTGTTTATCTGGTCGCTGATCGGCGTGACCGCGCTGTTCCTGAAGATCTTTTTCTTCGCCCTGATCATCAGCGTGATTCTCTCGTGGGTCGCACCGGGCAGCCACAATCCGGGCGCTGAGCTGGTCAATCAGATCTGCGAGCCGGCGCTGGCGCCGTTCCGCAAAATCCTGCCGAATCTCGGCGGTCTGGATCTGTCGCCGATCTTTGCCTTCCTTGCGCTGAAGCTGATCGACATGCTGGTGATCAACAATCTGGCGGCGATGACGATGATGCCGGAAATCCTCCGTCTGCTGATGTGAGCTGGTTTCGATGGGACGGTGACGACTTGATCCTCGAGTGTCACCTGCAACCGGCAGCCCGCAGCGATGACTTCGCCGGGCTGCACGGCGATCGCCTGAAGATCCGCCTGACCGCACCGCCGGTCGAGGGCAAGGCCAATGCGTATCTGATGGGCTTTCTGGCCAAGGCGTTTGGGGTTTCGAAGAGTCAGGTCAGTTTGCTCAGCGGTGAGTTGAACCGGCAGAAGCGGGTGAAAATCTGCTCGCCAAAAAAATTGCCGGATTTGCCTGACCTGGTGCGTCCCTGATCGAGCAGTGCAGCACTTGTGGTGAGGGGATTTATCCCCGATGGGTGGCGAAGCCGCCCCTTGCTTTCTTCCAGCCAGTCCGCGTCAGCAGGTTTTGCGACTGCTGCGCAGCC
Organism: Pseudomonas sp. PB103; assembly: GCF_009764635.1. NCBI lineage: Bacteria > Pseudomonadati > Pseudomonadota > Gammaproteobacteria > Pseudomonadales > Pseudomonadaceae > Pseudomonas > Pseudomonas sp. PB103. Next base: position 8,333 of record NZ_RWIL01000133.1, read on the forward strand.
GATCGGGGATAAATCCCCTCGCCACAGGGGGCGCGTTCAATGAATGAATGAGGCCCGATCGTTGCTTGCCGCTAACCCCCCCGGTCTTTAGACTTACGCCTCATTTCAACGAGAGCAGGGTCGATGCCAACTGCCTTTCCCCCCGATTCTGTTGGTCTGGTGACGCCGCAAACCGCGCACTTCAGCGAACCGCTGGCCTTGGCCTGTGGCCGGTCGCTGGCCGCCTATGACCTGATCTACGAAACCTACGGCACGCTGAACGCGCAAGCGAGCAACGCCGTGCTGATTTGCCACGCCTTGTCCGGCCATCATCACGCCGCTGGCTACCACAGCGTTGACGACCGCAAGCCCGGTTGGTGGGACAGCTGCATCGGCCCCGGCAAACCGATCGACACCAACAAGTTCTTCGTGGTCAGCCTGAATAATCTCGGCGGCTGCAACGGCTCCACCGGCCCGAGCAGCATCAATCCGGAGACCGGCAAACCGTTCGGTGCCGACTTCCCGGTGCTCACCGTGGAAGACTGGGTACACAGCCAGGCACACCTCGCTGACCTGCTCGGCATCGGCCAGTGGGCGGCGGTGATCGGCGGCAGCCTCGGCGGCATGCAGGCGCTGCAATGGACCATCACTTATCCGGATCGCGTACGTCACTGCCTGGCCATCGCATCGGCACCGAAGCTGTCCGCGCAGAACATCGCCTTCAACGAAGTCGCGCGTCAGGCGATCCTCACTGACCCGGAATTCCATGGCGGTTCGTTCCAGGAAGCGGGCGTGATCCCCAAGCGCGGCTTGATGCTGGCGCGTATGGTCGGGCACATCACGTACCTGTCCGACGATTCGATGGGCGAGAAATTCGGCCGTGGCCTGAAGAGCGAGAAGCTTAACTACGACTTCCACAGTGTCGAGTTCCAGGTCGAAAGTTACCTGCGTTATCAGGGCGAAGAGTTCTCCGGACGCTTCGACGCCAACACCTACCTGTTGATGACCAAGGCGCTGGACTACTTTGACCCGGCGGCGAACTTCGACGATGACCTGGCGAAAACCTTCGCCAACGCCACGGCCAAGTTCTGCGTGATGTCGTTCACCACCGACTGGCGTTTCTCCCCAGCGCGTTCGCGTGAACTGGTGGATGCGCTGATGGCGGCGCGCAAGGACGTCAGCTATCTGGAAATCGACGCACCGCAGGGCCACGACGCCTTCCTGATTCCGATCCCGCGCTACTTGCAGGCGTTCGGCAATTACATGAACCGCATCACGTTGTGAGAAAGCCATGAGAGCTGATCTGGAAATCATCCAGGAATGGATCCCCGCCGGCAGCCGCGTCCTCGACCTCGGTTGCGGTGACGGCGAGCTGCTGACCTGGCTGCGCGACAACAAGAACGTCACCGGTTATGGCCTGGAAAACGACGCCGACAACATCGCCCAATGCGTTGCCAAAGGCGTCAATGTCATCGAGCAGGATCTGGACAAGGGGCTGGGCAACTTCGCCAGCAACAGTTTTGACATCGTCGTCATGACCCAGGCCCTGCAAGCCGTGCATTACCCGGACAAGATCCTCGACGAAATGCTGCGGGTCGGTCGCCAATGCATCATTACCTTCCCGAACTTCGGTCACTGGCGCTGCCGCTGGTACCTGGCGAGCAAGGGGCGCATGCCGGTTTCCGAGTTTCTGCCGTACACCTGGTACAACACGCCGAACATTCACTTCTGCACCTTCGAAGACTTTGAAGAACTGTGTCGCGAACGTGATGCGAAGGTCATTGATCGGCTTGCCGTGGATCAACAGCACCGCCACGGGTGGGCCAGTAAGCTATGGCCTAATCTGTTAGGTGAGATCGGTATCTACCGCGTCAGCAGCCCGCAGCTTGCAGACCACAAAGTTGCGGTCTGAATCCCGTCATTTCGAGGAGACGATCATGGGTCGTTTAGCGTTGTTGTTATTGACCGCCTGCCTGAGTGCCAGCGCACTGGCAGCGGATGTCATCAAAGGTGAGCGCAAGGAAACCTTTGGCGACGTGACGGTGCACTACAACACTTTCAACTCGACGTTCCTGCAACCGGACATCGCCAAGGCAGCGGAGCTGATCCGCAGCAAGAATCAGGGCGTGATCAATGTCTCGGTGATCAAGGACGGCAAACCACTGGTCGCCAACGTCACCGGCACGGTCAAGGACCTGACCAGCCAGAGCGTGCCGCTGAACTTCCGCCAGGTCACCGAACAGGGCGCGATCTACTACATCGCCCAGTACCCGGTGGAACAGCAGGAAACCCGCACCTTTGAAATCAAGGTGCAGAACGGCGACAAGATCAACACCATCAATTTCAACCAAGAACTCTTTCCCGGCGAATGATGAACATCAAGCAGCTCGTACTGGCCAGCCATAACGCCGGCAAACTCAAAGAACTTCAGGCCATGCTCGGCGAATCGGTGCAACTGCGCTCGATTGGCGAGTGGAGCAAGGTCGAGCCGGAAGAAACCGGTCTGTCGTTCGTCGAGAACGCGATCCTCAAGGCGCGCAACGCCGCACGCATTTCCGGGCTGCCGGCGCTGGCCGACGATTCCGGTCTGGCGGTGGATTTTCTTGGCGGTGCGCCGGGCATCTATTCGGCGCGTTATGCCGACGGCAAGGGCGACGCGGCGAACAACGCCAAACTGCTCGACGCCTTGAAAGATGTGCCGGAAGCCGAACGCGGTGCGCAGTTCGTGTGCGTGCTGGCGCTGGTGCGCCACGCTGACGATCCGTTGCCGATCCTCTGCGAAGGCCTGTGGCACGGGCGCATTCTGACCGCTGCCAGTGGCGAGCACGGTTTCGGTTATGACCCGCTGTTCTGGGTGCCGGAGCGTGATGTGTCCAGCGCCGAACTGAGCCCGGCCGACAAGAACCAGATCAGCCACCGCGCCCGTGCAATGGATCTGCTGCGCCAGCGTCTGGGCTTGAAATGACCCGTGATTCCTCCGCGTCGTCACTAATCGTCGGCGGCGCCGCTTCTTCGCCTCGGGCGCCGCTGCCCACGCTGCCGCCCTTGTCGCTGTACATCCACATTCCGTGGTGTGTGCGCAAATGCCCGTATTGCGATTTCAACTCGCACACCGCCAGCCCGGTGTTGCCTGAGCAGGAATACGTCGACGCCTTGCTGGCTGATCTCGATCAGGATCTGCACGCGGTTTATGGCCGTGAGCTGACGTCGATCTTCTTCGGTGGTGGTACGCCGAGCCTGTTCAGCGCTGAAGCGCTTGGGCGTTTGCTTGAAGGCGTCGAGCAGCGCATTCCGTTTGCCGACGACATCGAAATCACCCTGGAAGCCAATCCGGGCACGTTCGAGCAAGAGAAGTTTGTCGCCTACCGCAAGTTGGGGATCAATCGTCTGTCGATCGGTATCCAGAGCTTCCAGCAGGAAAAGCTCAAGGCGCTCGGCCGCATTCACAACGGTGACGAAGCAGTGCGCGCGGCGGGGATGGCGCGGCAGGCCGGGTTCGATAACTTCAACCTCGACTTGATGCACGGTTTGCCCGATCAGTCGCTGGACGATGCCTTGAGCGATCTGCGCCAGGCTATCGAGCTGAATCCGACGCACATCTCCTGGTATCAACTGACGCTGGAGCCGAACACGGTGTTCTGGAATCAGCCGCCGGTGCTGCCGGAAGACGACACGCTGTGGGACATTCAAGAAGCCGGGCAGGCGCTGCTGGCCGAGCATGGTTACGCGCAATACGAAGTCTCGGCTTATGCACAGGCCGGACGTCCGGCGCGGCATAACCTCAATTACTGGAGTTTTGGCGACTTCATCGGTATTGGCGCGGGTGCGCATGGCAAGTTGAGCCATCCGGACGGGCGCATCGTGCGGACGTGGAAGACACGGCTGCCAAAGGACTATCTGAATCCGGCGAAAAATTTTCAGGCTGGCGAGAAATCGCTGACCAATGATGAGCTGCCGTTCGACTTTTTGATGAACGCGTTGCGCCTGACTGCGGGTGTGGAATCGCGCCTGTACCCGGAGCGTACCGGGCTGTCGCTGGAAAGCCTCGCCGAAGGCCGGGCAGCGGCAGAACAAAGCGGTCTGTTGCAGGTCGAACCGTCACGTCTGGCGGCCACTGAGCGCGGACAACTGTTCCTCAACGATTTGCTGCAACAATTTCTGAACTGAGCTCAACCCTCAACTTCTGTCCCAAGGGAAAACGCATGGATTTGATACTCGACCTGCTCGCCACCGTCTCCCGCTGGAGCCGCAGCAACCTCTCGGAAATCGCCCTGGCGCTGGTCGGCTGCTTGCTGGTGCTGTTCGGCGCCGATTTCAAAGGCTGGGTCGAGCAACGCCTGGGCAGCATCGCCGGCGCCTTGCGCGTGCCATTGATGGCGCTGCTGTGCCTGATCGGCAGCGGCGCGGCACTGATCTACGCCACGCCGTGGGTGATCAAAGGCCTGAGCCAGTTCAATAATTACAGCCTGGCGCCAGTGCTGCTGGTCGTCCTCGTCCTCATCGGCGTAGTCGCGGACCGCCGCTGACACCAGAAAACAACTGTAGGCGCTGCGGCACGCTGCGATCTTTTGATCTTGAAAATCAGGATCAAAAGATC
>NZ_RWIL01000134.1:0-12191 GCF_009764635.1 Pseudomonas sp. PB103
GAAGGCTGCGATCTTTTGATCTTGATCTTAAAAAAACAGATCAAAAGATCGCAGCCTTCGGCAGCTCCTACAGTGGTCAGTTGTTGAGGTGGTAGAGCGCATTGGCGAGGGCGATGTCTTCCAGGCCCAGGCCGATTGAGCGGAAAAATACGTGACGATCGTAATCCGGGCGCTGCACTTTCTCGCTCAGCAGGTCGGCGAGGTCGCCGACGATCAAATCCTTGCTCCAGCCATGTTGTTCTGCGGCAATCAGCATTTCACCCGCCGAACCCGGCGTGGTCAGACGATAGTCGCAGAACACTTGCATGTCGTTGAGGCGCTGCGGTGGTACTTCGTGGGCGCGCGGGGCGTTGGTGCTGATCGAGGTGATCAGTGCCGGTTTGCTCAAGGTGTCCGGATCGATCACCGGCCCAGCCGATGAGGTGCAAAGCATGATCACGTCAGCCTCGGCGAGGGCGGCTTCCCGGCTGTCGACGATCTTCAGATTGGGCGTGATGGCTTTCAACAGTGCCTGGGTCTGCGCGTCGGCGGGCAGGCTTGGCGAATACAGGCTGATGCTCTGCCAGTCGCGCAACGACTTCACGTAATGCAGATGCGCCTGCGCAACCTTGCCGCTGCCGATGATCGCCAGTCGCGTGGCATTCAACGGCGCGAGGGCGTCGACTGCCACAGCAGTGGTCGCGGCGGTGCGTGCGGTGGTCAGTTCACCGGCATCGCAGAGCAGCAGCGGTTGACCGGTTTTCATCGACATCAACAGCGTCCACGCCGTCACCAACGGGCCCTGCTCGCGAACGATGTAGGGCGAAGTCTTCATTCCGTACACACCGTCTTCAGCCAGTACACCCAGATAGTTGATGAAGTCACCGGCACCCTGCGGGAATTCCACCAGTTGCTGCGCCGGTTGCACGGCGTTACCCGCCGCAAGGTCGCGAAACAGCTTGCGCAGGATCTGCGGCACATCGAGACGCGCCAACAACTCGCGGGCCTGATGCTGGTCGATCACGTAGGGCGTACTGGACATGTAGGGCTCCGGAATCTGAATATAAACTTATTAGTCTATTATGGACTTTTAGTGTTCTCTCGCAAGCGGCCGATCAAATCCCGGGCGAAAAAAAAGCGCAGTCCGTTGCCGGCTGCGCTTTTCTATTAAACGTCGCTTACTGCGGACGCTTGCGCTCGACCGCACGCAACAGATGCGTCGGTGGCGTTTCACAACTGATCTTGCGACCGAGCTTCTCTTCGATGGACGGCAACTGATAAGAGTCGTCTTCCCCGGCGAAGCTGATCGACACGCCATCAGCGCCCGCGCGACCGGTACGGCCGATGCGGTGCACGTAGTCGTCTGGCACTTCCGGCAGGGTGAAGTTGATCACGTGGCTGATGCCGTCGATGTGGATGCCGCGACCGGCGACATCGGTGGCGACCAGTACGCGAATCTTGCCTTCGCGGAAACCTTCCAGGGTCTTGATGCGTTTGTGTTGCGGCACATCGCCGGACAACTGCGCAGCGTTCACACCGTCGCGCACCAGGCGCTCTTCGATGCGGCGAACTTCGTCCTTGCGGTTGGCGAAGACCATCACCCGCTCCCAGCCATTATCGTTGACCAGGTTGTAGAGCAGTTTGTACTTGTCGGCTCCGGCCACGGCGTAGATGTGCTGCTCGACGTTTTCGTTGGCGACGTTGGTGATTTCGATTTCAACGATGGACGGGTCGGTCGTCCACTGCTTGGCGAGGTTCATCACGTCTTCGGTGAAGGTCGCGGAGAACAGCAGGGTCTGGCGTTCGGACTTGGGTGGCGTCTGACGAATGATCTGGCGGACTTGTGGTATGAAACCCATGTCGAGCATGCGGTCGGCTTCGTCCAGCACCATCACTTCGACCATGTCCAGATGCACGTCGCCGCGCTGGTTGAAGTCGAGCAGGCGGCCCGGGGTCGCGACGAGAATGTCGCAGTGGCGCGCTTCGAGGTGCTTAAGCTGCTTGTCGAAGTCCATGCCGCCAACGAAGGTCATCACGTTGAGGCCGGTGTACTTGGTCAGATCTGCAGCATCCTTGGCGATCTGCACCACCAGCTCACGGGTCGGCGCGATGATCAGCGCACGGGGTTCGCCCATGTAGCGTTCTTTCGGCGGCGGTGTTTGCAGCAGCTGGGTGATGATCGAGATCAGGAACGCGGCGGTTTTGCCGGTACCGGTTTGCGCGCGGCCAATGGCGTCTTTGCCGGCGAGGGTGAAACCCAGCACCTGCGCCTGAATCGGCGTGCAATAAGGAAAGCCCAGATCCTGAATGGCGTGCATCAGCTCTGGAGACAGCTTGAAATCGTGGAAGCGGGTTTTGCCTTCCTGTGGTTCGACAACGAAATCTTCGAGTTTCCACGGAATGACCGGCGCCCTGGGCTTCGGTTCGCGGCGTGGCTTGGCCGGTTTCGGCGCTTCGCTGCTGGCGGGTTCGACGGCGATGGGCGCGGCCGGTGCAGGTTGCGGGTCTGGCTTCGGTGCCGCTACGGGAGCGGGGCGGTCGGCCTGTGGGGCATCGGTGCGATGACCGGGGGCGTGCGACGGCGCACTGGGAACTGGCGCGAGCTGCTCAGCCTCGCTTTTACCGAACATTTTCTTGAGTGCTTCGAGCACGGTCATCTCATCAATTGGTTAAGGAATGTACGCCGGCCAGTGTAATGCAAGAATCGGGCGCGGCGTAGTGGGATGATCAAAGGGCAGGAATTGACCGGAAAATCAGCGCAGACGCTCGCTCAGCCAGACGCCGATATCGCGAATTTCCTCGGGTAACACTTCGTGCTCCATTGGGTATTCCTGCCATGTCACGGTGACACCATGGTGCTTTAAATACTCGTAAGCGCTGCGGCCCATCGAGTTCTGCACCACGTTATCGAACTGCCCGTGCAGACAAAGCACCGGAATTCGTTGCTGACTGGCGGACAATTCCAGTTCATCACTAAATGTCGGCGCATAAGTCGACAACGCCAAAACACCCCCCAACGGCCCCTGCCATTTCAGAAAAGCGCTGTGCAAGACCACTGCGCCGCCCTGGGAAAAACCGGCGAGGAAAATTCGCGAGGCGTCTATTCCGCTGGCGCGCTGCTCTTCGATCAATTCGATGATGCGATCGGCGGACGCTTCCAGCTCATCGCGGTCGATGGCGCGGGCCGGGCTCATGGCCTTGATGTCGTACCAGCTCGGCATGGCGTAGCCGCCGTTAATTGTCACTGGGCGTGTCGGCGCCTGCGGCAGCACAAAACGTGTGCTCAGCAGACTTTCCTGCAGCGCTTCGGCGACTGGCAGGAAGTCATAGCGGTCGGCGCCGAGGCCGTGCAGCCAGATCACGCAGGCGTCTGCGGGCTTAACAGGCTGAAGAATCAAGGGCTCGGTCATGGCTGCTCCAAATATGTGCGGGCGCTCTCATTAAGTGCGTGATTCGAGTGCGCGTCCGGTTGATCCGTTAAGAAGATGTCGCAAGGTTACAAGTTTTGCTATTGACCTGTCGCTCAAACGCTTCAGCGATCGGTGTGGTACGGGCTTTGCTATGGCTTCCAGCGTGCAACCGATCCCGCGCCTGGCGGTAACACTATCAGTGTACCCCTCGGGAGGGGATGCAAAGAATCCGGTGATGGATGTTCGCCAATGGCCGCAACGGGCTTAGCGAACGTGAAAGGGCTACCGCCCGTTCGGCCGATTGGTGAGAAGTGAGTTGTCCATGATGTGGATTGTCTCCTACTAGACTCATAGCGAAAGTCTTACGTCGGTTGACCCCAAAAAAAGCCAACACGGGTTAACAACGCCTCAAAAGGGTGCGACTGGACTCAAGCTCCGACACAACAAGAGCAAAACTGGAGGTTTGAATGAAGATGTTGAAATCCACCCTGGCCATCGTGACTGCAGCAACAGTACTCGGTGTCAGCGGGTTCGCTCAGGCGGGTGCAACCCTGGATGCAGTGCAGAAGAAAGGTTTCGTGCAGTGTGGCGTGAGCGACGGTCTGCCGGGCTTCTCGGTACCGGACGCGACCGGCAAGATCCTCGGGATCGACGCTGACGTTTGCCGTGCTGTGGCCGCTGCCGTATTCGGCGACGCGACCAAGGTCAAGTTCAGCCAGTTGAACGCCAAGGAGCGCTTCACCGCGCTGCAATCGGGCGAGATCGACATCTTGTCGCGCAACACCACCATGACCAGTTCGCGTGACGCGGGCATGGGCCTGAAATTCCCGGGCTTCATTACCTACTACGACGGCATCGGCTTCCTGGTGAACAACAAGCTCGGCGTGAAAAGTGCCAAAGAGCTGGACGGTGCAACCATCTGCATCCAGGCCGGTACTACCACCGAGCTGAACGTTTCCGACTACTTCCGTGGCAACGGTCTGAAATACACCCCGATCACTTTCGACACCTCCGACGAAAGCGCCAAGTCGCTGGAATCCGGTCGTTGCGACGTGCTGACCTCCGACAAGTCCCAGCTGTTCGCCCAGCGCAGCAAGCTGGCCTCGCCGAAAGACTACGTGGTACTGCCGGAAACCATTTCCAAAGAACCACTGGGCCCGGTCGTACGTAATGGCGACGACGAGTGGCTGGCGATCGTGCGTTGGGTTGGCTACGCGCTGCTCAACACCGAAGAAGCCGGCATCACGTCGAAAAACGTTGAAGCCGAAGCCAAGTCGACCAAGAACCCGGACGTCGCCCGTATGCTCGGCGCTGACGGCGAATACGGCAAAGACCTGAAACTGCCGAAAGACTGGGTGGTACAGATCGTCAAACAAGTCGGTAACTACGGCGAAATCTTCGAGAAAAACCTCGGCAAGAGCACTCCTCTGGAAATCGACCGTGGCTTGAACGCCCTGTGGAACAACGGCGGCATTCAGTACGCACCACCAGTGCGCTAATGGTTCTATCGCCCGGCGGGCCAACCGCCGGGTGATGTTCTGTTCCATTTCTTGCGGGGCACTTCATGCAAAATTCAATCGGCGCACCAAAGCAGAGGCTTAGCCTCAGCGATCCACGAGTGCGTGCGTGGTTATTCCAGATCATCACCATTGTGGCGGTGGTCTCGCTGGGCTGGTTTCTGTTCGACAACACGCAAACCAACCTGCAGCACCGGGGCATTACCTCCGGTTTCGACTTTCTGGAGCGCAGTGCCGGGTTCGGCATCGCTCAACACCTGATCGATTACACCGAAGCGGACAGTTATGCCCGCGTCTTCGTTATCGGTTTGCTCAACACCTTGTTGGTGACAGTGATCGGCGTGATTCTGGCGACGATTCTCGGCTTCATCATCGGTGTGGCGCGGCTGTCGCAGAACTGGATCATCAGCAAACTGGCGACGGTGTATGTGGAAGTTTTCCGCAACATTCCGCCGCTGCTGCAAATCCTGTTCTGGTACTTCGCGGTATTCCTGACCATGCCGGGGCCGCGCAACAGCCATAACTTCGGCGACACCTTCTTCGTCAGCAGCCGGGGCCTGAACATGCCGGCCGCCCTGGCTGCCGACGGTTTCTGGGCGTTCGTGGTCAGCATCGTGGTGGCCATCGTCGGCATCGTGCTGATGTGCCGCTGGGCCAACAAGCGCTTCGAAGCGACCGGCGTGCCGTTCCACAAGTTCTGGGTGGGCCTGGCGATTCTGCTGGTGATCCCGACCTTGTGCGCACTGACTTTCGGTGCTCCGCTGCACTGGGAAATGCCCGAGCTCAAAGGTTTCAACTTTGTTGGCGGCTGGGTGCTGATCCCGGAACTGCTCGCGTTGACCCTGGCCCTGACCGTGTACACCGCGGCGTTTATCGCCGAGATCGTGCGTTCGGGGATCAAGTCGGTCAGCCATGGCCAGACCGAAGCGGCGCGTTCGCTCGGCCTGCGCAACGGCCCGACCCTGCGTAAGGTGATCATCCCGCAAGCCCTGCGCGTGATCATTCCGCCGCTGACCAGCCAATACCTCAACCTGGCGAAAAACTCTTCGCTGGCGGCCGGTATCGGTTATCCGGAAATGGTTTCGCTGTTCGCCGGCACCGTGCTCAACCAGACCGGTCAGGCGATCGAGGTGATTGCCATCACCATGAGCGTGTACCTGGCGATCAGTATCAGCATTTCCCTGCTGATGAACTGGTACAACAAGCGCATTGCGCTGATCGAGCGGTAAGGAAAAGCGCATGAGTACTCATACTTTCAAACCCGACATGCCCCCACCGAACAGCAGCATCGGCGTGGTGGCGTGGATGCGCGCGAACATGTTCTCCAGCTGGCTCAACACCCTGCTGACGCTGTTTGCGTTCTACCTGATCTACCTCGTCGTGCCACCGATTCTCAGTTGGGCAATCATTGATGCCAACTGGGTCGGCACCACCCGCGCCGACTGCACCAAGGACGGCGCCTGCTGGGTGTTCATTCAGCAGCGTTTCGGCCAGTTCATGTACGGCTATTACCCGGCTGAATGGCGCTGGCGCGTCGACCTGACCGTGTGGCTGGCGGTGATCGGCGTGGCGCCACTGTTCATCTCGCGCTTCCCGCGTAAAGCGGTGTACGGGCTGAGCTTCCTGGTGATCTACCCGATCGTTGCCTGGTGCTTGCTGCACGGCGGCGTGTTCGGCCTGCCACAGGTTGCGACCAGCCAATGGGGCGGCCTGATGCTGACCCTGGTAATCGCCACCGTCGGCATTGCCGGTGCCTTGCCGCTGGGGATTGTGCTGGCGCTGGGTCGACGTTCGAACATGCCGGCGATTCGGGTGGTCTGCGTGACCTTCATCGAATTCTGGCGCGGCGTGCCGTTGATCACGGTGCTGTTCATGTCCTCGGTGATGCTGCCGCTGTTCCTGCCTGAAGGCATGAACTTCGACAAGCTGCTGCGGGCGCTGATCGGCGTGATCCTGTTCCAGTCGGCCTATGTCGCTGAAGTGGTGCGCGGCGGTCTGCAAGCGATTCCCAAAGGTCAGTATGAAGCGGCTGCAGCGATGGGCCTCGGTTACTGGCGTTCGATGGGCCTGGTGATTCTGCCGCAAGCCCTGAAGCTGGTGATCCCGGGCATCGTCAACACCTTTATCGCGCTGTTCAAGGACACCAGTCTGGTGATCATCATCGGCCTCTTTGACCTGCTCAACAGCGTCAAGCAAGCCGCTGCCGATCCGAAATGGCTGGGCATGGCCACCGAAGGCTACGTGTTCGCCGCCCTGGTGTTCTGGATTTTCTGTTTTGGTATGTCGCGCTATTCCATGCATCTGGAACGCAAGCTCGACACTGGCCACAAGCGTTAGGAGTTCTCTGTAAATGAGCGAAGCAATCAAAAAGCCAGTGGGCCCTGAAGGCATTATTCAGATGCAGGGCGTCAACAAGTGGTACGGCCAGTTCCACGTGCTGAAAGACATCAACCTCAACGTCAAACAAGGCGAGCGTATCGTCCTGTGCGGCCCGTCGGGTTCCGGTAAATCGACGACGATTCGTTGCCTCAATCGTCTGGAAGAACACCAGCAGGGCCGCATCGTCGTCGACGGCGTGGAACTGACCAACGACCTCAAGCAGATCGAAGCGATCCGCCGCGAAGTCGGCATGGTGTTCCAGCACTTCAACCTGTTCCCGCACCTGACCATTTTGCAGAACTGCACCCTGGCGCCGATGTGGGTACGCAAGATGCCCAAGCGCAAGGCCGAGGAAATCGCCATGCATTATCTGGAGCGCGTACGCATTCCGGAGCAGGCGCACAAATTCCCGGGGCAACTGTCCGGTGGCCAGCAGCAGCGTGTAGCGATTGCCCGCGCACTGTGCATGAAACCGAAAATCATGCTGTTCGATGAACCGACTTCAGCGCTCGATCCGGAGATGGTGAAAGAGGTGCTCGACACCATGATCGGCCTGGCTGAAGACGGCATGACCATGCTCTGCGTAACCCACGAAATGGGCTTCGCCCGTACCGTGGCCAATCGCGTGATCTTCATGGACAAGGGCGAAATCGTTGAACAAGCTGCGCCTAATGACTTCTTCGATAATCCGCAGAATGAGCGGACGAAGTTGTTCTTGAGTCAGATTTTGCATTGATCTGATCCAGCCTGCGAAATAAACCCGGACCTGTTCCGGGTTTTTTTTTGCCCCGCTCCTACAGGGTTGTGTGGGCGACCCTTCCCGACTAACATGTCAGAAAATTCATCCTATGATTGGATGAAAGGGCGAATCCTATGTCAGACATTTTTCCACTCATCAAGCGATCCCTGGTCGATCAGGCCCTGGATCAGCTCCGTCAGCGTATCAACAGCGGTGCCTGGCAGGTTGGCGAGCGTTTACCCACCGAACCCGAGCTGTGCGCCGAGCTCGGCATCAGCCGCAACACCGTGCGTGAAGCCATGCGCGTGCTGGCGTTTTCCGGGTTGATCGAGATTCGCCAAGGCGACGGCAGTTACCTGCGCGCGTTGGTCGACCCGCTCGATACGCTGAAAGCGTTGTCGCGCTGCTCGCTGGAGCAGGCACGGGAAACCCGGCACATCCTTGAAGTCGAGGCCATTGGCCTGGCGGCGTTGCGGCGCACCGACGAAGACCTTGCCGCATTGCGCGAAGCATTGGGAACCAGCGGCTGTCACTACCACGGCGACCTCGACACCTTCATCGCCTGCGATCTGGTGTTCCACCGCCGCTTGGTCGACGCCGCGCACAACCCGGCCCTCAGCGAGCTGTACGGCTATTTCTCCAGCATCGTCGGCGCGCAGTTGCGCCAGACCCTGAACATCGTCCCGCGCCGTCAGGAAGTGTTCGACCTGCACATCGAGTTGCTCGATGCGGTCGAACAACGCGACCCGGAGCGGGCCAAAGCCTTGTCGAGGCAGTTGATCAATGAACCTTGAAAGCGAGAAATCCATGTCCCGCAGTGAGATATCCACAACCCCGAAACGCACGGCTGAGCTTGAAGAGCTGCTGATCGACGCCGAGGCCGATGACGAGCAAGTCCAGCAAAGCGACCCGCTGGTGCGCCGGCCATGGCTGTTGTTGCTGGGGTTGATTCTGGTCGCGTTGAATCTGCGACCGGCGCTGTCGAGCATGGCGCCACTGCTCAGCGACGTGTCGAAAAGCCTCGGCTTGTCGGCGGCGCAAGCCGGTTTGCTGACCACGCTGCCGGTGCTGTGCCTGGGTTTGTTCGCGCCGCTGGCGCCGATTCTGGCAAGACGTTTTGGCGCCGAACGCGTCGTGCTGGGAATCCTGCTGACACTGGCTTGCGGCATCATTCTGCGCAGCAGCTTCGGTGAAATCGGTCTGTTCGCCGGCAGCGTACTGGGCGGTGCCAGTATCGGCATCGTCGGCGTATTGCTGCCGGGCATCGTCAAACGCGACTTCGCCAAGCACGCTGGCACCATGACCGGCGTCTACACCATGGCCCTGTGCCTGGGCGCGGCAATGGCGGCGGGCACGAGTGTGCCTCTAAGCGAGCATTTTGGCGGCGACTGGACAATTGGCCTGGGCTTCTGGGTCATCCCGGCGCTGGTGGCGGCGTTGTTCTGGCTGCCGCAGGTCGGCCAGAAACACGGCGCACACAATGTCGCCTATCGCGTGCGCGGTTTGCTGCGTGATCCGCTGGCCTGGCAGGTGACCTTGTACATGGGCCTGCAATCGTCGCTGGCCTACATCGTGTTCGGCTGGTTGCCGTCGATCCTCATCGGTCGTGGGTTGACGCCGACGCAGGCGGGTCTGGTGTTGTCCGGTTCGGTGATCATTCAACTCGCCAGTTCACTGGCCGCGCCTTGGCTGGCGACCCGGGGCAAGGATCAGCGTCTGGCGATCGTCGTGGTGATGGCGCTGACCCTGGCTGGTCTGTTCGGCTGTCTCTATGCACCGATCGAAGGCTTGTGGGGCTGGGCGATTCTGCTGGGTCTGGGGCAGGGCGGTACGTTCAGTCTGGCGTTGACCTTGATCGTGCTGCGTTCGCGTGACTCACATGTCGCGGCGAACCTGTCGAGCATGTCTCAGGGTTTCGGTTACACGCTGGCGTCGATGGGGCCGTTCGCGGTCGGCGTGGTGCATGACTGGACCGGCGGCTGGAATGCGGTGGGCTGGATCTTTGGCATCATTGGCACAGGCGCGATCATCGCCGGGCTTGGCGCCGGGCGTGCGCTGTATGTGCAAGTGCAAAGCGAGCGAATCTGACCCCTGTAGGAGCCGCGGCACGCTGCGATCTTTTGATTTTTATCCTTGGTAAATCAACATCAAAAGATCGCAGCGTGCCGCAGCTCCTACGGGGTTTTGTGGGTTGCCGTATTCGGTGGGCGAATGCCGATAGTGTTTCTTCGCTTTGCAGATTATCGTGCTGGCAATCTGTACCTTTTTTGGAGATTGCCCATGAGTGAAGCCCACGCCGCGTTGATCACCCGCTTCTACCAAGCCTTCCAGCGTCTCGATGCCGAAGGCATGGCCGCTTGCTACACCGACGATGTGGTGTTCAGCGACCCGGCCTTCGGCGAACTGCGCGGGCGCGATGCCGGCGATATGTGGCGCATGCTCACCACCCGCGCCAAGAACTTCTCGCTGACCTTCGACAACGTCCGCGCCGATGAGCGCAGCGGCGGCGCGCATTGGGTCGCGACCTACCTGTTCAGCCAGACCGGCAACATTGTCATCAACGATATCCAGGCCCGTTTCGTCTTCCGTGACGGCAAGATCTGCGAGCACCACGATCACTTCGATCTGTGGCGCTGGTCGCGTCAGGCCCTGGGTTTCAAAGGCCTGCTGCTCGGCTGGACGCCGCTGGTGCGCAACGCCGTACGGGCGCAGGCACTGAAGGGACTGAAGGCATTTCAGGCCGGTCGCTGATAAGATCGCGACCTGTTTCCTACACGCCTTGATCCCAAAGTGACCAGCCTTAGCGAAAAATCTGTCGATGTTGCCGAACCGGTGAGCAAGTCCTGGTTCGTCTACCTCGTTCGTGCGGCCAACGGCTCGTTGTACTGCGGGATCAGCGACGATCCCGTGCGTCGTTTCGCCAAGCACCAGAGCGGCAAGGGCGCGCGCTTCTTCCTTTCCAGCCCGGCCATGGCATTGGTGTACACCGAACTTTGTCGCGACAAGAGCGACGCCTTGCGCCAGGAACGGTTGATCAAGAAGCTGCGCAAGAGCGCCAAGGAATGCCTGGTTGCGTCTTATCAATCTGACTGATCGGTTCCCATCAGCCAGATCTGTAGGCTGCTAACAAAATGCGCGCTAAGCTGCCGACTCACTATCTGAGCGGCGGAGCCGAGCATGTCCGAGTTGATTCTCCATCATTACCCGACCTCTCCATTTGCCGAGAAGGCCCGCCTGCTGTTGGGGTTCAAGGGCTTGTCCTGGCGCTCGGTGCATATCTCGCCGGTGATGCCAAAACCTGATCTGACTGCCCTGACCGGCGGCTATCGCAAGACCCCGGTGCTGCAAATCGGCGCTGATATCTATTGCGACACTTCCTTGATCGCGCGTCGACTGGAGCAGGAAAAGGCGTTGCCGGCGTTCTTCCCCGAAGGTCAGGAGTTCACCAGCGCAAGTTTTGCCACTTGGGCTGATTCGGTGGTGTTCCAGCATGCCGTGAGTCTGGTGTTCCAGCCGGAATCGGTTGCCGTGCGTTTCGCCAAGCTGCCACCGGAAGCGATCAAGGCGTTTATCGCCGACCGTGCAGGCCTGTTCTCGGGTGGTAGTGCCACGCGTTTGTCCGCCGAACAGGCCAAGCACCAATGGCCGACGATCATGGCGCGTCTGGAGCAGCAATTGCAGCGCGAACAGGGCGACTACCTGTTCGGCGAGCCGTCGATAGCCGACTTCGCGCTGGCGCATCCGATGTGGTTCCTCAAGGCCACGCACGTCACGGCGCCGCTGGTGGATGAGTATCCGGCGGTTTCTGCGTGGTTGAATCGAGTGCTGGGCTTTGGTCATGGTGCGGCGAGTGCGATGACCTCGGAAGAGGCGCTGGAGGTGGCGCGTAACGCGACTCCGGCGGCATTGCCGGATGAGCAGTTCGTTGACCCGAACGGCTTCAAGGCCGGCCAGCAGGTGGCAATTGCCGCGACCGATTACGGGGTTGATCCGGTGGTGGGCGAACTGCTGTTTGCCGGTCGCGAAGAGCTGATCATTCGTCGTGAAGACGAGCGTGGCGGCCTGGTGCACGTGCACTTCCCGCGCTTTGGTTTCCGCATCGAAGCCCAATAAAAGCAAAAGATCGCAGCCTGCGGCAGCTCCTACATGAGACTTGTGTAGGAGCTG
>NZ_RWIL01000135.1:0-121404 GCF_009764635.1 Pseudomonas sp. PB103
GCGATCTTTTGATCTTGAAAAACAGAATCAAAAGATCGCAGCGTGCCGCAGCTCCTACAGGGCGCGTGGTTCAATCGAGGATCAGGTGCGGCAGAAAGCGGCTGGAGTCTTTGGTGATCAGGCTGTTGTCTTCGCGCACGCCAATCCCCGCCGCCTGGTCGCCAATCACCCAGGAGCCAATCAGCGTGTAGCTGTCGCCAAACTTCGGCAACGGCGCGAATTTTTGCAGGATAAAGGGCGCATCGGTGTAGGGCCCGTCCTCTTTGACGATCAGGCCTTCAGCCGTCTGCAACTCAATGTTCGCACCTTCGCGGGAAAAGTACGGCTTGCGCACCCAGCCCTTGGGCACCGCACTGGCCGGGTTCGGATCGAGATGCGCCGCCAGCAGATTCGGATGGCCCTTGTGCATTTCCCACAGCAACGGCAATGCGCCTTTGTTCGACAGGATCGCCTTCCACGCCGGTTCGAAAAACTGCGTGTCGCACTCGGCAATCGCCGCGCCGAACGGTTCGTGGAAGATGAACTCCCAGGCATGCAGCTTGAACAGGTGCGGGATCCAGCGATCTTCCAGGTCGACAAAACGACCCTCGCTCGTCAGACCGATGTCTTCAATATCGATGTGCCGCGATTCGATGCCGACCTTTTCCGCGATCAGCCGCAGGTAATCCGTGGTGCCTTTGTCTTCGACCGAATCTTTCATCGAGGCAAAGTAGAACGGTCGCTTCAATTGCAACTCGGCAAACGCCTGATGCAGTTTGGTATCTATGCTGTTGAACTGGTCGGCGTGAGGCGGCAGGGTTCCGCGTTCGATGCATTGTTCCAGCCAGCCCCATTGAAACGCCGCCGCTTCGTAAAGACTGGTAGGTGTGTCGTAGTTGAGCTCGAGCAATTTTGCCGGGCCGTCGCCGCTGTAGGAAAAGTCCATGCGCCCATACAGATGCGGATGACCTTCGCGCCAGGAGGTTCGTATCATGTCGTAGTACGGCGCCGGAATGCTCAGGCGATCCAGCAGTTCCTCGCTATTGACCACGCGGTCGACCAGATTCATGCACATCTCGTGCAGTTCGGTGGTCGGGTCTTCCAGATCATTTTCGATCTGCGCGAGCGTGAACTGGTAATACGCGCTTTCGTCCCAGTAAGGCTCGTCGTCGATGGTGTGAAACATGAAACCGAGGCTCTCGGCAGTCTGTTTCCAGTCGGGGCGCTCGGCGCATTGGACCTTTTTCATGGTCAGCTGCTCGAACGACCGGAACTGCTGCCCCAGCCACCCCAGCCACTGCGCGCAGTGGACTGGCTGCCGAAGCCGCCACGGGAGGTCGACGCTGCGACATTCACCGGTTTGCTTTTCGTGCTCTCGTAATCCGGTTGACTGCGTGGTGCGCTTTCGATTTTGCGGTACTGCGTCGAGGTGTCGTAGGTTTGCCGGGTGTCGCGATCGCGGTAAACCGTGCGATTGCCGTTGTTGCTCATCGCGTTGCCGATCAGCCAACCGGTGAGCAAGCCATTGTTCGAGCCGCTGGAGCTGTGCGAGGTGCTTTGCACATTTTGCGCCGCGGCCGCGTCGCCTGCGGGCATTTGCGCGTCGGCGAGGGTATCGAGGTCCTGCGTTGCTTCAGCGTTTTGCGCAACCTTGAAGCCGCCAAGCTTGGGCACGAAACGGCCGGCGGAATTTTTCTGACACCAGCCGGCGGCGAAGTCCGCATCGCATTTGTCCTTGTCGTCGTACGCCGGGGCAATGCGCCGGTGTTCGGTCAGGGCGGCGACGTAGGCGTTCGAGCAGGCATCGGCGGCCACTTCGGCATCGATGCACTGTTCCACGCTCTGGAAACTGCGCGGCTGATCGACGGCGGCCACTTCGCCGGAGATGGCCAAGGCCACCGATGCGGCGAGGGACAACTGAACGTATTTGCTTCGTTTCATTTAAGGCTTCCTGCCGATCAGTTGGACGGTGTCATGCACGCGGCATTGAGCATGCCGACGCTGATCGCCACCGCTGCAACGTAGATGCCGGAAGCAACTTCACCGTTGGCGATGCGCTGGGACGTGCCTTTGAGCACCAGCCCGGTCGCGAGGAACGCCAGCAATTGCACGACAGCAGCAATCACGGCCCAGAGCACGAAATCGAGGACGTTGGCCGAAAAGGCGATGACATTGCTCGCCGGAATCGCGAAACCGATGATTGCGCCAGACAGCGCAATGGCGGCAGCGTTGTTGCCCGAGCGAATCAGCTCGAACTCCTTGTGCGGGGTCAGGCGGGTGTAGACGAATTGGAAAAGCATGAACAGCACTACGGCGCCGAACAGGTAGACGATGAAGCCGACCAAAGCGGTCTTGTTCAGGGAAACGGCCAGCACTTCCAGCATGAAGAACTTCCTTTTTAGATGGTGCTCAAGTCAGTTGTGTACAGCGAAATGCCCAGCGAAGTGCTCAGGCTGACGGTGCCTTCTTCGTCCTGTTCGACGGAGAACAGCAGCAATTCACGACGATCGGTCAAGCCGGTTTCACGCGCATACAGCATCGAGCGATGTTCGACGGTGTAGCTCTCGTCGGGATTGGCCACGTGCTCGGTCAGCGGTACCAGTTCGGTCTGGCCTTGTTCAGTGCCCCATTCGCGGGTGTACTCGACACCTTCGTGGGTATACGTCGGCAGGCCGATTGCGCTGTTGGCGCCGGCCAGGCGCTGCAGTTCAGCGTCGCTGTTGACGGTGACGTAGCTGAGGTAATTGAACAGGATCACCGATTCGATCTGATCGTCACCGGTGACGTGGATCTGTACCCAGAAATCCTCGTCGTTGGTGTAATAGCGGTGCAGTTTGTTGGACTGGCCGAGGTCGACCCAGCCGGCGCTCCAGATTGCCTGATCGACAGGCACCCTTACCGAGCTCGAACCGTCGAGCAACAGCGCCAGGGTCGAATCGAACCTGAGGCCTTTGCCCTGGGCCATCCCGAGCGGGCCGATGGCAACGGTTGGCGTTGGCGCCGCGTGGCTGCCCAGCAAATCTTTGAACCATCCCATGGGTACATTCCTTGAAGCGGGTGGAGGTATTCGTCGGCAAAAAAGCGCGGCCAGTGTACCGGCCCAGTCCTAATGTAGGAGCTGCCGAGGGCTGCGATCTTTTGATCTTTAAGCAACAGATCAAAAGATCGCAGCCTGCGGCAGCTCCTACATGGGTGTTATTGGGTGGACTTTTGCTTCAGGCGCTCAAGAATCGCGTTGGCGCTGCCTGCGTTCGGGGTGATGCCGGCTTCGCGCAGTTTGCGGTCCAGATCGTTGCCGCTCGAGGCGTCGGCCAGTTCGTCCGCCGCGCTCAGCTCCGCAGCGCGTTGCTGTTGCTTGGCTTGCAGACGGTTCAGCGTGCCCACTGCGGTTTCCAGTTTGCCGTTGGCACCGCCGCTGGCGATCGAGGCGCTGACCTGCGCTTTCTGCACGCTTTCACGGGCCTTGGCCATGTCCACTTGCTGGCGCAGGCTCTTGATCCGCGCTTCCGCCTTGTTGATGTCCTTGCGCATGTTGTCGGCGTAGGTGCCGAACTCGTCGCTTTGTTTTTTCTCGGTGTCCAGATCGTTGGTCAGGGTCGAAATCGCTTCCGCCACTTCCAGCGCCAGGTCTTCACGGCCGGCGTTGAGGGCCGCGACAGCCTTGGCTTCGAGGTCCTTGATCTTGGCGTCGTACTCGCTCACGCGGTCGGCGGCCAGTTTGTGCTTGGCCATGATGGTGACCAGCTCACGACGGGCGTTCGACAGCGCGGTGTCGGCGTCGCGGATTTCCTGATCGAGAATACGCAGGGCTTGCTGGTCGACGATGGCTTCGCCGACTTCATTGGCACCGCCGCGCAGTGCGGTGAACAATTTGCTCCAGATGGACTGAGTCATTGGATTTTCCCTGTGGATTACTTGAAGAAGTGTTCGAAGGCTTCGCTCGCGCGCTGCACGTTGTCGACCAGGGTTTTCACCTCGGTGACCACGTTGGTCAGGCTCGAGTCGGCGCTGAGGGCGCCAAACATGTTGTAAACGGTCTGGCCGTTCGGCATCGACTCGATCCCGATCGACGACAGCGGGAACATTTCCCGGCTGCGCAGCACGGCGTCATTGAAGGCGTGCACGTCAGAGATCGAGTCGATGTCCACCAGCACGGTGTCGACGATGATCTGCGCGCCGGCCAGGGCGATGTGAATCGGCAGGCCGCCGAATTCGTTCATTTCCAGCTTGATGCTGGGTTCGGAGCTCTGGATCAGCGACAGCGTGATCTCTTGCGAAGCCACCTCGTCGAGGGCCTTGAGGGCGTTGAAGAGGCTATCGATGTTCCAGTTGTTGCCTGCGCTCATGTAATTCTCCGACATGAATGAGCCAGCCAGAATCGGTTGGCGTAGCTGTTGCTCCATCTGCTTGAGCAAGCTTCGGTTTTCCGGAAGCACCCAAGTTTCGTGTTTCACATAACCGGCGGCCGCCAGGCCCGCGCGCATCTGCTTCATATAGAAGCTCGACGGTTTTTTCGCGGACGCTTTCGAGTGCTCTCCCTTTGGACGCTCTGACTTCGTTGTGGGCGAGCGGCTTTTCATGGCACTGACTCCGTTATGACCCTCTCACGCGTGAGCCACACTACAACCAAATCAAATGGCCATCAATGACTCACGCGTGAGATTTTCATGACAGCCAAAAAGAAGGCCCGCAGCGAGGCGGGCCTGAGTGTTTACGAGGTATTGTCGTGCGCTCAATCAGCTCTGGGCGCTGATGAATTCATCGGTGGAGACTACGCTGGCGTAGGCAAAACCAAGTGCCGACATGAACGCCGCATGGACGTGCGCCGCCGGCACGGTCAGGCCGTTGAACTGCAGGTCGCGGCTCGCGCAGGCATCGTGAATCACCGTCACGCTGTAGCCCAGATCGGCCGCTGCGCGGGTGATGCCGTCGACGCACATGTGGCTCATGCTGCCGACCACCACCAGCTCCTTGATGCCTTGTTCATCAAGGATCGCTTGCAGTTCGGTTTCGCGAAACGAATTGACGAAATGCTTGAGCACTACCGGTTCGTCGGCGCGATTGAGCACTTTCGGGTGCAGCTTGGCACCCTCCGACCCCGGGGTGAAAAACGGCGCATCGGGCGAGGTGAATTCGTGGCGGATATGCACCACTGAATCGCCTGCTGTGCGGAACGTTTCGATCAGTCGTGCGGCGTTGTCCGCAGCGGCGTCGGCGCCGGCCAGCGGCCACTTGCCTTGAGGGAAGTAGTCATTCTGGATATCGACTACGATGAGCGCTTGCTTGGCCATGGTGGTGTCCTCGACAGGTTGGCTGGAAGTGGCTTCAGTATTGGCGCTGGCCAGCGACTCGGGGATTGGCCGCACCGACAATAGACAGGGGAAAACTGACAATGGGCGCAGAAAAAGCCGCCATTGCGGAACTCGGCGTGCTGATTTATCCCGGTGCGCAGATGGCAGCGGTGCATGGCTTGACCGATCTGTTCGGGGTGGCCAACCGGATTGCCGCTGAACATCAGGCGGCGCAATTGCCGGTACTGCGGGTCAGCCATTGGCAGGTCGACGGTGATCAACCGCCGGTGCGGGGCTTTGACAGTCATCCCGATACCGAAAGTGAGCTGCTGGCGGTGTTGATTCCGCCGTCAATTGCCGGCTTCAACGCCGCGCAAATGCCGGCCAGCCTCGCGCAATGGTTGCGCGATCAACATGCCCGTGGCGCGACGCTGGGTGGCGTCTGCGTCGGTTCGCTGATGTTGGCGGAAAGCGGTTTGCTCGATGGCCGGAGCGCCACCACCCACTGGACATCAGCCAAGGCGTTCGCCGAGCAATACCCGACGATCAAATTGAAAGCCGATACGCCAATCGTCGATGACGGCGACCTGATTACCACCGCTGGCTTGATGGCTTGGTCGGAGCTGGGTTTGCGTCTCGTCGACAGGTTGCTCGGGCCGAGCATTGCCTCCGGCACGGCACGGTTTCTGGTGATCGAACACAGCGACAGCGCCAGTGAGTGCGGGAGCAATTTTGCGCCGATTCTAAATCATGGCGATGCGGCTATTCTCAAGGTCCAGCACTGGTTGCAAAGCACTGGCGCGACGGATGTTTCATTGACGGCGATGGCGCAGCGGGCGGGGCTTGAGGAACGTACGTTCCTGCGCAGGTTTCGCGCGGCGAGCGGGTTGAAACCGACCGAGTATTGCCAGCATTTGCGCGTCGGCAAGGCCCGCGAGATGCTCGAATTCAGCAATGGCACCATCGACCATATTGCGTGGACGGTCGGGTATCAGGACCCTGGCGCGTTCCGGGCGATTTTCAAGAAGATCACCGGGCTGGCGCCGAGTGATTACCGGGCGCGATTCGGTTTGATGCGTTAGTCCAGACACTGCATTACCCTGTGGGAGCGGGCTTGCCCGCGATTGGGTCTTTCAGTTCATACGTCGGTGACTGAGCCACCGCTATCGCTGGCAAGCCAGCTCCCACAAGGTTCTCCATGGGTTGGAGAATCGTGCAATTTGCCGGGTATATACCGTGGGTCGTGCAGATTGAAGCAGGCGTGGTGCCAGTATGATTTTGCCAAGTTTCTGATTAGCCAAAGATTTCCGCAGAGCGGCCGTTGGCCTGATCTCTGCACCCTTCACCGTTACAGTCATCGAACCGATGGAAGGGGGACGCATGACCCCGACACCCCGCAGGAAAATCGTCGTCGCCCACTCGGTGCGGCCCGACGCGCCGAAACACGAAGTGCAGACCAACAAGGCCCTGGCCCGTTGGCTGGCGCAGATCCTCGGGCTTAAATTCGGTGGCAGTTACGACCCGGAAAAACACCGCGGTCGGGACCTCTACCTGTTGCCCACACAAACCATCGTCGGCGCTACCCACGCTCATGAATTGGGCATCAGGGGAGCGGAGGATTTGTGGGGCGGTTTTGTCGAGCACGATTTCATCTGCACCAAAGCCATCAGTCACGGCCTGCGTAGTCATCTGGCCCATGCGCCGCAAGGATGGTCTCCGCTGTTTTCCGAGCGAGTGCGCAACGTGGTGCTCGATGGGCTCAGTGTGTTTTCGCTGGCGGATGCCCGGCCAGCCGCCGAACACCTGTTGTACAACGGGCCGATCCGTTTGAAACCGATTCACGCCTGTGCCGGCCGTGGTCAGGAAGTGATCCAAAGCCTCGATGCCTTCGACGAAATCCTCGCTCGCCCCGACTTTGCAAAACAATTCAGCGACGGCGTAGTGCTGGAACAGGACTTGAGCGACGTCATCACTCACAGCGTCGGACAGACGTTCATCGGCGATAAAGTCCTGAGTTACTGCGGTGATCAATACTTGACCAAGGACGCCCACGGCGAAGACGTTTACGGCGGCTCGAATTTGTTGGTAGTGCAGGGCGGTTACGATGATTTGCTGGCGCTTGAGCTGCCCGATGATGTGCGGTTGGCCATCGAGCAGGCGCAGGTTTTCGATCGCGCCGCCGATGAAGCCTATCCACGCTTCTACGCCTCGCGCCGCAATTACGACATCGCCCAAGGGCTGGACAGCAATGGCAAAACCCGCAGCGGTGTACTCGAACAATCCTGGCGCATGGGCGGCGCCAGCAGCGCTGAGGTCGCGGCGCTGCAAAGCTTCATCAACGACCCGGCGATGCGCGCGATTCGTGTGTCGTCGGTGGAAACCTATATCGATCAGCCGCTGCCGGCGGACGCCATCGAGGTGTATCGCGGCCCGGCCGAGAACAGTGAATTTCTCCTTAAATACGTAACGGTCAAATCCTATGACGGCTAGAAGCGAAAGCATTCAAATCGACATTGATGATGAACAGATGAGCGGGACGTTTCTCAGTCCCAAATCGAAAGTCCCAGGGGTGTTGTTTGTTCACGGATGGGGCGGTAGTCAGGAACGTGACCTTGAGCGGGCCAAAGGCATCGCCGGGCTCGGTTGTGTGTGTTTGACTTTCGACTTGCGCGGGCACACTGGCGGTACCGGGATTCCGCTGACCCGTGTCACCCGCGAAGATAATCTGCGCGATTTGCTCGCGGCCTACGACCGCTTGCTTGCGCATCCGGCGCTCGACACCTCGGCAATCGCCGTGGTGGGCACCAGTTACGGCGGTTATCTGGCGGCAATCCTCACGTCTTTGCGCCCGGTGCGCTGGCTGGCGCTGCGGGTGCCGGCGCTGTATCGCGACGAGCAGTGGCACACGCCCAAGCGCGAGCTGGATAAAGCGGATTTGCGCGATTATCGAAGTACGCTGGTGCGCGCGGACTCCAACCGAGCGCTGCATGCGTGTGCGCAGTTCACCGGGGATGTGTTGCTGGTGGAATCGGAAACTGACGACTACGTACCGCACGCGGCGATCATGAGTTACCGCGCGGCGTGCCAGCAGACGCATTCGCTGACGCACCGGATTATTGATGGTGCCGATCACGCGTTGAGCGAGCCGGTGTCGCAGCAGGCGTATACATCGATTCTGGTGGACTGGATTACCGAGATGGTCGTCGGCGAGCGGTTGAGCATTATTCAATCTTGAAGATCAAAGGATCGCAGCCTTCGGCAGCTCCTACATCAATCTCGGTAGGAGCTGCCGAAGGCTGCGATCTTTTGATCTTAATGCCTCGGTTTCTTCTCTATTCGCAGCGCCTTGGCCTTTGCCTCAACCAGCAAATACATCACCAGCGTGATCAACAACGGCAACAGAAAATAAATCGCCCGATACGCCAATAAACCCGCCACCAGACTGCCCCGCGAAACCTCATGTTGCAGCAGCGCGACAAACACCGCCTCCAACACCCCAAGCCCCGCCGGAATATGCGTGATCACCCCGGCAATCGCGCTGATCAACAACACGCCCAGCACCAATGGATAGTCGAGCTTGCCCGGCAACAAGGTGAAAATCACCGCCGCCATCAGCGACCAGTTCAACGCCCCCAGCAACAGTTGCAGCACCGCCATGCGCAGCGACGGCAGATTGATTTCCACGCCCCGAATCGACCACTCACGCCGTTTGGAAAACTGGCACGCGGCGAGATAACCCGCGCTGACCAGCAGCAATAAAATCCCGATGCCCTGCAACGCGCCGCTGCTGACTTTCCACCCCGGCGGCATGCTCACCAGACCGCTGCTGAACACCACCCCGGCAATGGTCATGTAGCCAAACCAGTTGGTCGCCAGGCTCAGCCCGAGAATCTTGGCGATGTTGCCTTTGCTCACGCCCAGTCGCGAATACAGCCGATAGCGCATGGCAATGCCGCCGACCCACGCGCTGAGATTGAGGTTGAACGCATAGCTGATGATCCCCACCGGCAGGATCTGTTTCCAGGTCAGATCCTGGCGAATGTAGGTGCGGCCGATCAGGTCGAAACTGGCGTACACCAGAAAACTCAGCAACGTCAGGCTGGCGGCGATAATCAGCGTGCGCACCTTGAAGTCAGCAAGGGTTTGCAGCACTTCGGCCCATTCGATTCGCGTGGCGAACATCGTCAGCAACACGATCAGCGCGAGGAAAAACAACACGGTCAGCGGGCGTTTCCATCGGCTCCATTTCGAGTGGGTCGCGGGCGCCGAATGGCCGCTCGGGTGCGCTTCGGTATGGCTCATGAGCGGTTACCTCGAAACGGCTTCAGTCGTGGTTTGTGCGCTGGCAGCCAACCGGCCATCGCCGGGAAATGCCGCAGAAAGTGGAACACCAGAAAGCCGACGGTCATGTGCCAGATACGCCCGCGTGGCGACTTGCTCGCGTCCATGGCTTTGCAGTGATTTTGGCTGAGGTCTTCGAGCCGCTCGAACAAGTGCTGGTTGAACGCGCGGTCGCGGATCAGCACGTTGGCTTCAAGGTTCAGCGACAGACTCAACGGGTCGAGATTGCTTGAACCGACAGTGCTCCATTCTTCATCGACCAGCGCGACTTTGCCGTGCAGCGGGCGCTGGCAATATTCGTGAATCTGCACGCCAGCCTTGAGCAAATAATCGTAGGTCATGCGCGCGGCAAGTTTGGCCACCAGCATGTCCGGCTGGCCTTGCAGGATCAGCCGCACATCGACACCACGCCGCGCGGCATTGCGTATTTCGCGCAGCAAGCGGTAACCGGGGAAGAAGTAGGCGTTGGCGATCACCACCCGACGTTTGGCACGGCGCAACACCTGCAAATAGACGTCTTCGATATCGGTGCTGTGTTGATCGTTGTCGCGGAACACCAGACGCACCTGGCCGTCGTGGTCTTCGAAGGCCATCTCTGCGCGCCGCTGGCGCCGGCGTTGCCACCAGAACCGCGCACGGCCCGGCCGACCACTTTGCAGCAGGGCGAAATGATGGATGTCGGCGACCACTGGGCCTTGAACTTCCACCGAATAATCCTGCTTGGCCTCAGGGCCGAAATCGGCGAGGTGATCACCGGAAAAGTTGATCCCGCCAATGAACGCAATCAGGCCGTCGACCACGACGATCTTGCGGTGCAGGCGGCGAAACCAGTTAGTCCGGATGCCCAAGTGCTTGGGCGCCGGATCGAAGATCTGCAAATGCACACCGGCCTCGCTCAGCGCGGCGAGGTAGCCGGTGCTCAACTCGCCGCAGCCGAAGCCATCGAGGCTGACGGTGGTGCGCACGCCGCGCTTCGCCGCATCAATCAGAATCTCCTGCAGTTCGGCGCCGACCTTGTCTTCGAAGACGATGAAAGTCTCCAACAGGATTTCGCTTTTCGCCGCGCGCATCGCCTCGAACACGCGGGGGAAATACTCCTCGCCGTTCTCCAGCAATTGCACACGGTTGCCACCCTGCCAGCGGTACTCGACGTCGACCTGGCCGGGCTCGCGTATCGGCGGGTTGATGCTGATGGGTTCCACGGCGGATTTCTCCAGCGGCGCGCTGTTCATAGTTCGATCTCCACCGATAACGGTGCGTGGTCGGAAAGGTGAGACCAGGGCCGATTGGCGAGGACTTTCGGCTGGCTGGTTTTGAGGTTGCGTACATAAATACGGTCGAGGCGCAGCGTCGGCAGGCGTGCGGGGAAACTGCGCGCCGGTTTGCCATGGTGCTCGGCAAAGACTTCGCGCAGGCCACAAGGTTTGAGCAACGCATCGGCGCGTTGGCGCCAGTCATTGAAGTCGCCGGCGACGATCACCGGGGCGTCATCTGGCAGTTCGGCAAGGCGTTCGCCGAGCAGCTTCAGCTGAGCGTTGCGATGACTTTCACGCAGGCCCAGGTGCACGCAGATCGCATGGATCTCGACACCGTCGCCGGGCAGGCGCAGTACGCAGTGCAGCAGGCCGCGGTTCTCGTGGCCGCTGATCGACACATCAAGGTTGTCGTGGCGGATGATCTGGAATTTCGACAGCAGCGCATTGCCGTGATCGCCTTCCGGGTACACCGCGTTGCGCCCGTAGGCGAACTGCGGCCAGAGGCTGTCGGCGAGGAATTCGTACTGCGGCATCGTCGGCCAGTTGCTGTAACGCTTGGGGTGGTGCTCGTGAGTGCCGTGGACTTCCTGCAGGAACACCACGTCGGCCGCCACGCTGCGCACCGCTTCGCGCAATTCCGGAAGAATGAAGCGCCGATTCAGTGCGGTAAAACCCTTGTGGGTGTTGACCGTCAGCACGGTGAATGTGCGCACCGACGGCGCGGCGACCGAGCCTTCATCGGTGAAGCCGACCGGTTCTGGAATACTCATGCCAGCACTCCTTCGCCAGCGGGTTCGCCGGGGGTGGTGGCGAGGTCTTTATCCAGTTCGAAACGATGCAGCAGATCGCGGGCGTCGTACGGCGCGCGGACTTTGATGTCGTTGTCGAAATAGCAGAACACTTCGCGGGATTTGCGTGCGCGTGGCTTCAAGCGTGGCGCGATCAGGTGGGCATCTTTTGGTTGCTCGCCGTGGTGCCAAGCGTCGATGCGTTCGGCCCAACGCTTGAGGGCCGGCGCGGTATAGCCGCTGGCGTAAAGCTCTTCGGCGCCGTGCAGGCGCAGATAGACAAAGTCGCTGGTGAGGTCTTCGCGATACGGCCATTTATCGGCAGTGTCGGCGATCACCAGTGCGGTGTTGTAGCGCTTCAACAGCCGTACGAAATCGGGATCAAGGAAGCTGTCGTTGCGGATTTCCACCGCGTGGCGCAGCGGCTTTTTGCGCCAGGCTTTCATGCTCGCGTGGCCGTGCAGGTGGGAATCGTGTTGGTGGGCGAGGGCGGCGGCCGCTTCGGTGTCATGGGGCAATAGCGCGAGGAAGTGCTCGAAGCGCTCAGGCTCGAATTTGAAGTTCGGCGGGAACTGCCAAAGGATCGGCCCGAGTTTCTCTTTGAGTTCCAGAATCCCCGACGCGAAGAAATTCGCCAGCGGTTTTTCGATATCGCGCAAACGGCGGATATGGGTGATGAAGCGCGGGGCTTTGACGCTGAAGACGAAGTCGTCGGGTGTTTCGGCGTACCACTGCGCATAGCGTTCGGGCCGTTGCAGGGCGTAGAACGATCCATTGATTTCGATGCTGTTGACTGCTCGCGAGGCGAATTGCAATTCGCGCTTTTGCGCCAGTCCCTTGGGGTAGAAGTCCCCGCGCCACGGTTCGTAGCGCCAGCCGGAAATACCGATGTGAATCGTCGCCATGCCACCCTCCCGTCGAAAGCCCTCGTGTTGCCGCTGTCTTTTGATGACTGCGGGCGGATCGGGAAAGTTTCGGCGGTATTACGGACGGTCACATCTAAGGCGAAGATCAAAAGCGCTCCCCCTCACCCCAACCCTCTCCCCCAAGGGGGCGAGGGGGAAGGGAGCAGATCTGCGTGGTTTTGAAGGCCTGAGTTCGACTGTAGACCTTCGGGTCGATGCATCAAGACCAGTCAACTCGGTCAGTTCCCTCTCCCTCTGGGAGAGGGCTAGGGTGAGGGGGCTCTTGAACTTGCCGCGCAAAACTTGATCAGTTCCTTACAGGTTCAGCCACAGGAGATCGGAGTTTTGGTCAAGTTCAGGATCGCCATTCTGCTGGGAGCATTGCTGTTTCTCGGTGCCAGTGAAATCGACGCTGCCGCGCTGCCGGGTGTTCCGGCGGCTGCCGAGGAATCGGCCAAACCCGAGCCGCTGGTGCAGGGCGGTCTGCTCGGTGCGATCAGTTCGAGCATCGACGACGTCCAAGACAAACTCGACATCAACGAACATCTGGTCGACGCCTGGCGCCTGCGCGCCGATCGTGCGGCCGATGAAGTCGATAAACTGGTCAATCAACCGTCGAACCGCTCGGGCTGGGGCGTCGCCGGAGACTTCCTTTCGCTGTCCGGTACTTGGCTCGGCAGTTTTGCGCTGCTGACTGTACTCGGCGGTCTGCTGGCCAACCGCTTGCGCCAAGGCCGCTGGTTACGCACCCGGCAGCGCAGCCAGGACCTGATCGGCTACCTGCTGCCGTACACGGTACCGGCGCTGATCTGCCTGCCGCTGACCCTTTACGTCAGCCACTTTCTGCAGGCCTCGGTGGGGCGTGCGCTGGCGCTGTGCCTGGCCTACGCCACCAGCAGCGGCATCTTTTCTACTTCGATGTTGCTATGCGTAGTGGTGATGTTCAACGTCGGCCACAAGCGCCCGGCAGCGCGCATCATCCGTGATTACTGCCCGAAGCCATTGTTCCTGATCGGCTTTCTCGCGGCCCTCAGCGATGCGCTGACCAGTCCGCAGATTGCCCGTCAACTGGGCGGCAATATCACTAGCAGTGTCGCGGTGTTTACCGGGCTGATTGCTTCGGTGATTTTCGGTCTGCTGGTGATTCGCCTGCGTCGTCCGGTGGCGCATCTGATCCGTAATCGCCCGCTGAGCCAACGGCTGAAACAACCCTCAATGCAGGAGTCGCTGCGGATTTTTTCCGGGCTGTGGTATTGGCCGATTGTGCTGATGGTGCTGGTCTCGGCAGTGAACCTGATCGGCATCGGCGAGGACAATCAAAAAGCCCTGCGCTGCGCGTTGTTCACTACGGTGTTGCTGATCGGCACGGTGTTTCTCAGCACGATCCTGCAGCACGTGTTCAAGTCGCGAAAAGCCGAGGCGATCCAGCGCAGCAGTGCTTATAAGGAACGCTTCCTGAGCCTGTTGCATGCGTTGCTGCGGATCGTCATTGCGATTGCCTTCATCGATATTCTCGGGCGGATCTGGGGTGTGTCACTGCTCGATTTCGCCCAGAGCAGCACGGTCGGGCGAGCAATCAGTAACGCGCTGAGCAGCATTGGCCTGATCTTCCTGGTGACGTGGCTGTTGTGGGTGGTACTCGACACGGCGATTCAAGAGGCGCTGAAGCCACCGGTCAGCAAACGCGCGGCGCGCCAGCCGAGCACGCGGGTGAAAACCATCCTGCCGCTGCTGCGCAACGCGATCAAAATCATCCTCGTGGTGATCTGCGCGATCACCACCATGGCCAATCTCGGGATCAATGTGGCGCCACTGCTGGCCGGTGCCGGTGTGGTCGGTCTGGCCATCGGTTTCGGTTCGCAGCAATTGGTGCAGGATGTGATCACCGGGCTGTTCATCATCATCGAAGACACCTTGTCGATTGGCGATTGGGTGGTGCTTGATTCCGGGCATGCCGGCACGGTCGAAGGGCTGACCATCCGCACGCTGCGGTTGCGTGACGGCAAGGGCTTTGTGCACTCGGTGCCGTTCGGCCAGATCAAGGCTGTGACCAACCAATCGCGGCAATTTGCCTATGCGTTTTTCTCGGTGCAATTCACTTATGACACGGATGTCGATAAAGCCATCGAGCTGATCCGCGAGACCGGCGATTCGATCCGTGAAGACCCGTTCCTCAAGTACAATCTGCAAGGGCCGCTGGACGTGTTTGGCGTGGACCGGATGGATTTGAATGGCGTGGTGCTGACGGCGCAATTCCGCACGGTGTCGGGCGGGCAGTATGCGGTGAGCCGAGCGTTCAATCAGCGTTTGAAGAAGCTTGTGGATAACACCGAAACGGTGCATTTTGCGCAGACTTATCCACAGCAGGTTTTGTTGCCGAAGCGGCAGGTGCACGAGGGAGAGGTGGTTGCGACTGAGGTGCCGCAGGAGTCGCGGACTTAACCGGTTGATTTTTTGGTGTTAGTGCTGGCCTCATCGCTGGCAAGCCAGCTCCCACAGTGATTGTGGTGTGCCTTCTATTCCAGCATCACCCAAAACCCTGTGGGAGCTGCGGTGCGACGATTCGACTTGCCAGCGATGAGGCGGAGGCAGCCAAACCTCAATGCCGGATCAGCTTGCCGCGCACCTGCTCCATGGCAATCTGATCCAGCTCCAGCCAAAACTGCTGCTTGCCGGCAATCTCCGCCGCCGCCGGCAACCCATCCCGATACACCAAACGATTACTCACCAGCGCCGGCACCTTCACCCCCGGCAACAACGTCCCGGCCAGGTTCAGCGGGTCAACCCCGCACACCGCCACCAGACTGCCGTCATGCGGCCGCCGACGGACTTCGCGCAGCAACGGAATCGCCTCCGGCAAGGCGAACTGTTCACCGGCCAAACCACTGACAAACCGTCCACCACGAATCTCGCCCCGCGCTTCCAGCCGATGAAACGTACGCAGCAATTCCCGCCAACTCGGTAACCAGTCTGCCTCGCGCTCCAGCAAGCGCCAGAACACCACGCCGTAACGGCGCAGCAAGGTCATGGCGACGTGTTCTAGCGTCTCGCTGTTATCCACCGCCGTCCCGCGCCGCAACAACGCCCAACGCCCGGCATCGTCCATGCCACCGACAAACGCGCCGCGCCCACGCCGACTGCTGCGCTGCTGGCGCTTGCTCGCCGGGGTGATCAGCGCACGCAGGCCGGCGAAGCTGTCGGCGTTCACCAGTCCCGCGCCGACCAGTTCCTGCAAAGCGATTTCCAGTTCGGTGCGCAGCAGGTGCGCTTCATGAATCAGCTCATCGAAAAACAGCGCGCCGTGCTGACTCAACGCTTCAAACACTTTTTGGGTTTTCGGCGACAGTTCGCTCACGGGCGTCTGTTCCGCCAGCGCACTCCAAAGGCCGACCTGACTGCGCGGCAGCAATACGATCGGCGTGCTGCGCAACGCCGTGCCGCTGACTTTTTGCCGGGCGCTGAGGCGTGTCCACACCAGTTTGCCGTTGCGGCACAGCTCATCCAGCCAGCTCGGCGAATAATCCTTGAGACGCGCCGGAAGAATGTCGCTGTCCCACGCCGAGGCCGCTGCCGCGTAACCTTCAAACTGGCCGACAATCGCTGGCAACACCGCGCTACCCTGACCCCGCGTCGCGGGCGAAAGATGCTGCCAGTCGAACAGGAAGCGCATGAAATCCTGCAACGCCACCGGTTCGATTTCTCGGCGCAGACGCTTGACCGTGTAGCGATGAATACGCGCGAGCAGATGCCGTTCGCACCATTCCTCGATGTTGAGTTTCGGCGTGAACTGGCCGCGCAGCACGTAGCCCTCACGCTCCAGTTGGGCGAGGGCCTGATTGACTTGAGCGGTTGGCAGCGCGAGCGGTTCAGCTATGGCGGGTAACGGCAGTGGGCCGAACGCACCGAGGCGCGCGCGGATTACTTCGACCAACGCCTCATCGAATGTCCAGACCTCATCGAATCCCGGCAACGCCTCCAGCTCGAGTTGCAATTTGGCCTGTGGATAAAGTGCTTGCAGACAGGTCAGGCGCTCGCGGGCCAGCCATAAACAATGCTTGGGGGCGATTTGTAAACAGCAGGCGCGACCACTTTTGGCCAAGGTTTCCAGCCATTCGCGCCAGCCTTCGTTCGCTTGCACTTCAGCCTCGCTGATGCACGCTAGACTCATCAATGCCTCGTGCATTTCATCCACAGCGTTTGGCGACGGCCAGGCTTCTTCGCGTACAGCGTTAATCGCGTCCGCATCCAGCGCACCGAGATCGTCGGTCGATTGCGGATCGCTCCAGCGTCGATTGATCACCGCTTGGGTACGACGTTCTTCCAGCGGTGCATCGTCGAGAAAGGCGTACGGCCGCGCACTGAGAATTTCTGCCGCGAGCGGTGAGGGCGCCGGCAAGTCGCGGCTGATCAAACGCACCTCGCCACGCTCCATGCGTCGCAGCAGATTGAGCCAGCCTTCGCTGTCCATCGCCTCGTGCAGGCAGTCGTCGAGGGTTTGCTCAATCAGCGGATGCTCGGGAATTTCGCGTTCACCAGCTAGATTTTCCAGGCAGGCAATCTGATCGGGAAACACGCTGGCAATCAGGTCTTCGCTTTTCATCCGCTGCAACTGCGGCGTGACTTTGCGGCCACCGGTAAAACGCGGCAATGCCAGCGCCACGCCGGCATTCCAGCGCCAGCGCACGCCGAACAGCGGCGCATCGAGCACCGCTTGAATCAGCGTGTGCTCGGCGTTGTTGCTGTGCAGGTAGCGCCAGATCTCATCCAGTTCAAAGCTGTGGCTGGTGGACAGCGACAGCACGATCGCATCTTCGCTGGCGGCCGCCTGCAATTCGAAATTGAAGGTGCGGCAGAAGCGCTTGCGCAGGGCCAAACCCCAGGCGCGGTTGATGCGGCTGCCGAATGGCGAATGGATGATCAGTTGCGTGCCGCCGGACTCGTCGAAAAATCGCTCCATCAACAGCGTGTCCTGCGAGGGCAGGGCGCCGAGGGTTTGCCGCGCGCGGGCGAGGTATTCGACCAGTTGTTCGGCGCTGGCCAGATTGAGGCCGAGGGTCTGCTTCAGCCAGTCAAGCGCCGGTTGCAGGTCGCCGGGGCTGGCGCCAAGCAACGCGTCGAGCTGCGCTTGCAGGCGCGCCACGGCGAACGACAGTTCATCGCTGCGCCCCGGTGCTTCGCCGAGCCAGAACGGTATGGTCGGTGGCTGGCCGTGGGCATCCTCGACCCGTACTTTGCCGGTTTCCACACGCAGGATGCGGTAGGAGGTATTGCCGAGCTGGAACACATCGCCGGCAATGCTTTCCACGGCGAAATCTTCGTTGACGCTGCCGATGTTCAAGCCTTGCGGCTCAAGCATCACGCTGTAATCGGCGTTGTCGGGGATGGTGCCGCCGCTGGTCACGGCAGCGAGTTTCGCACCACGGCGGCCACGCAAGGTGCGGCTGACGGCGTCGCGGTGCAGGTAGGCGCTGCGGATGCCTTGGCGACCGTTGTAGCCGTCGGCGAGCATGCTCAGCAAGGCTTGATAGTGTTTTTCGTCGAGATCGCGATACGGCGAAGCTTTGCGGAACATCGCCAGCAAGGCATCCTCGGGCCATTCCTGACAGCTGACCTCGGCGATGATCTGCTGTGCCAAAACGTCCAGCGGCGCAACCGGGATGTGCAGGGTATCGAGTTCGCCACGGCGCACGCAGTCGAGCAGGGCGGCACATTCGATCAGGTCGTCGCGGGTGGTGGCGAACAGCCGACCTTTGGGCGTGCCACCCACTTGGTGGCCGGAACGGCCGACCCGTTGCAGAAACCCGGCGATGGAGCGCGGTGAAGCGATCTGACAGACCAGATCGACTTCGCCGATATCGATACCCAGTTCAAGCGAGGCGGTGGCGATCAGCACCTGCAACTCGCCACGCTTGAGGCGTTGTTCGGCGTCGAGGCGAAACTCCTTGGCCAGGCTGCCGTGGTGCTCCGCCACTGCGTGCTTGCCGAGGCGTTCGCTGAGGTGTCGGCTCAGGCGTTCGGCCAGGCGTCGGGTGTTGACGAAAATCAGCGTGGTGCGGTGCTCGCGGGCCAGTTCGGCGAGGCTGTCGTAGACCAGTTCCCAGACGTCATTGGCCATGACGGCCGACAACGGCACGGGCGGCACCTCGATGCCAAGATCCCGTGGCCGGGCGTGGCCGATGTCGATGATTTCGCAGGGGCGATCATGGCCGACGAGGAATTGCGCTACGGCTTCGACCGGTTTCTGCGTGGCGGAGAGGCCGATGCGGG
The DNA here is from genome assembly GCF_009764635.1 of Pseudomonas sp. PB103. Lineage (NCBI taxonomy): Bacteria > Pseudomonadati > Pseudomonadota > Gammaproteobacteria > Pseudomonadales > Pseudomonadaceae > Pseudomonas > Pseudomonas sp. PB103. Next base: position 18,828 of record NZ_RWIL01000135.1, read on the forward strand.
TGAGCGGTTCGGCGCACAGCGCTTGCAGGCGCTCAAGGCTCAAGGCCAGGTGACTGCCGCGTTTGCCGGCGGCCATGGCGTGGATTTCATCGATGATCACCGTGCGCGTGGTGCCGAGCATTTTTCGTCCGGATTCCGAGCCGAGCAGCACGTAGAGCGACTCCGGCGTGGTCACCAGAATGTGCGGCGCGGTCTTGCGCATGGCGGCGCGTTCTTTTTGCGGGGTGTCGCCGGTGCGCACGGCGGTGGTGATGTGTATTTCCGGCAGGTTCATTTGCCGCAGCTGTTCGGTGATCCCGGCCAAGGGGTTTTGCAGGTTGATGCGGATGTCGTTGGACAGGGCTTTCAGTGGCGAGACATACACGACGAACGTTTCGTCGGGCAGACCGTCGGGGTTTTCCAGGCCACGGTGGACGAGGTCGTCGAGCACGGCGAGAAAGGCTGTGAGGGTTTTACCCGAGCCGGTGGGCGCGGCGATCAGTGTCGAGCGACGCTGACGGATCAATGGCCAAGCACGGGCCTGGGCGGCGGTGACCGTCGGGAAGGTCTTGCGGAACCAGGCGCTGACGGCGGGGTGAAAGCCTGCCAGAGCGCTGTCGGCGGGGAGGGGCAGATTCATGGGATAAGTTATGCGGGCGCAGGGGGGAAGATGCAAGTACCGCTCAGGATCTTCAGCGTCTTCCAGGGCCTCATCGCTGGCAAGCCAGCTCCCACAAGGATTGCGGGGGTTCACAGAGTTTGTGGTCAGCACTGAACCCTGTGGGAGCTGGCTTGCCAGCGATCGGGCCAGTGGCCATGACACAAATCCCGGGGATGTACACTTTACGGATGACGGTTGCGCACTAAACCCGCAAAATGCAACGATTCCGGCAATTATCGGCGACGGTTCCACAAGATCCGTCGCTAAAGCCATCGTTCCAACCAGACTGGGCCTGCTGACTCTATGCGAATGCGCCTTATGTTACTGGGCGGCGGAAATGCCCTTGGGCAGGCGCTGATTCGCCTCGGTGCAGAGGAAGACATCGGTTTCCTCGCCCCCCGCCCGCCCGAAAATGGCTGGGATGCCGCGAGCCTGACCCAATTGCTCGACGACACCCGTCCCGATGCGTTGATCAACCTCGCCTACTATTTTGACTGGTTCCAGGCCGAGGCCGTCAGCGAAACCCGGATGGCCGGGCAGGAGCGCGCGATCGAGCGTCTGGCCGAACTGTGCCAGCATCACAACATCGTTCTCGTGCAGCCCTCCAGCTATCGAGTGTTCGATGGCTCGCGTGCTACCGCCTACAGCGAAAAAGACGAACCGGTGCCATTGGGCCTGCGCGGTCAGGCACTGTGGCGCATTGAGCAGAGCGTTCGCGCGACCTGCCCGCAGCATGTGTTGCTGCGTTTCGGCTGGCTGCTCGATGACAGCGCCGACGGCACCCTCGGGCGTTTTCTCGCCCGCGCCGAGCAACCTGAAGAATTGCTGCTGGCCGATGACCGCCGTGGCAATCCGACCCCGGTCGACGACGCTGCGCGGGTGATCATCTCGGTGCTCAAGCAACTCGATTGCGCGGCGCCGCTGTGGGGCACTTATCATTACGCCGGCCACGAGGCGACCACGCCGCTGGCGCTGGGTCAGGCGATTCTGACCGAAGCGCGCAGCCTGCACGCCCTGGCCATCGAAGCGCCGACCGCTCAGGCTCACGCCGCGCGCCCGGACGCTGCCGAAGAACCGCAACACGCGGTGCTGGCCTGCAAGAAAATTCTGCACACTTTCGGGATCAAGCCGCGCGCCTGGCGTGCCGCGCTCCCGGCTTTACTGGATAGGTTTTATCGTCATGGCTGAAGGCCCAGTTTTAATCACCGGCGGCGCCGGTTTCATCGGTTCGCACTTGACCGATGCCTTGCTCGCCAAGGGCCATTCGGTGCGCATTCTCGATGACCTGTCGACCGGCAAACGCGCCAATCTGCCGTTGGACAATCCCAAGGTCGAACTGATCGTTGGCGATGTCGCCGATGCCGCGCTGGTCGCTCAGGCGATGCAAGGTTGCAGCGCGGTGGCGCACTTGGCCGCGGTGGCCTCGGTGCAGGCTTCAGTGGACGACCCGGTAAAGACCCACCAGAGCAATTTCATCGGCACGCTGAATGTCTGCGAGGCTATGCGTCAGGCTGGGGTCAAACGTGTGCTGTTTGCCTCCAGTGCGGCGGTGTATGGCAACAACGGCGAAGGCGCGTCGATTGACGAAGACACGCCGAAAGCGCCGCTGACGCCGTACGCCTCGGACAAACTGGCCGGTGAGCATTACTTCGATTTCTATCGTCGCCAGCACGGTCTGGAGCCGGCGATTTTCCGCTTCTTCAACATCTTCGGCCCGCGTCAGGATCCGTCCTCGCCGTACTCCGGGGTGATCAGCATTTTCAGCGAACGCGCGCAGAAAGGTTTGCCGATTACCGTGTTTGGTGACGGTGAGCAAACGCGGGATTTCCTCTACGTGGAGGATCTGGTCGATGTGCTGGTGCAGGCGATTGAAAAGCCTGAGGTGGAAGTGGGTGCGGTGAATGTTGGCTGGAATCAGTCGATGAATCTCAAGCAGATGCTCGCAGCCCTGCAAACGGTAGTCGGCGAGTTGCCGCCGATCAGCTACGGCCCGGCGCGCTCCGGTGACATCCGTCATTCGCGGGCGAATAACGCTCGTTTGCTGGAGCGCTTCAAACTGCCGCAGCAGACGCCGATGAGTGTGGGGTTGGCGCGGTTGTTGGGGCGCTCCTGAAAATCCCCTCACCCTAGCCCTCTCCCAGAGGGAGAGGGGACTGACTGAGGTGTTTGGACGAGATACATCGACTTGAAATATCGAGTCGAACTCGGATTTGAAAGGCACCCAAATCGGCTCCCTTTCCTCCTCTCCCTGAGGGAGAGGGCTGGGGTGAGGGGGATAGATCTCAAACTCACCACGCATTCCAGGCAGACATGAAAAAGGCGCCCTTCAACAGGCGCCTTTTTCACGGCCGGAATGTACCGCTATCCCTTGTGGCGAGGGGATTTAACGAATCGTCGCACCGCCCCGATCAACTAACAGGCAGTCGCCTTCAGATTCAAGTCTGCCCACCACCAAGCCTATTCACCACCACGTGAACGTTCGGTAAAAATCAGCTTAGAACTTGTAGCCCAGACCCACCATGTACACAAACGGATCGACATCAACATTCACTTTGGCGCGAGTGCCCGGTGCCACCGCGTTGTTCTCCACAGTCGCACGAGTATCGATGTCGATGTAACGCACTTGGGCGTTGAGCATGATGTTGTCGGTCAGCATGTAGTCAGCACCGACCTGCCACGCCAGACCCCAAGAGTTTTTCGCCTTGAAGTTGCTGAAACCGTTCGACTGCGCTTCGCTGCCGACGTGTTCGTCGTAGATCCAGGTGTAGTTGATGCCGCCGCCGACGTACGGCTGAAAGGCCGACTTCGAATCCAGCGGGTAGTAGACAACGCTGAGGGTCGGCGGCAGGTGTTTCAGGGTGCCGAGTTTGCCGTTGGCCGCGGGCAGGGCGGTGCCCTTGAGCTTCACGTCATGTTCGAACGGCGAGGCCGCCAGCAACTCGATACCGATGTTGTTGGTGACCATGTACGCGAAGTTCAGACCCAGTTGGGTGTCGCTGCTCATGGTCGCCTTGCCGCCCAGATTGGTGCCGCTCAACGGACCCTGATCGACCTTGACGCTGGAGCTGTCGGCCTTCGGATTGACGGTGATTGCACCGGCGCGAACGATGATGTCACCGGCATCGTGGGCGTGGGCGAGCGGGGCTGCGAGCGCGAGGGCAAACAGCGAAGCACTGAGCAAGGACTTGTTCATGGGGGCTCCAGAAGGACGTTAAAAGTGTCTGATGTCCTATGGTACGAAGCCAACTGATACGGTCTTTTGACTCAGCTCAATGAAACAGTGAAGGGGGAAGGTTTTGTGGAACCTTTGCGGGCCTCATCGCTGGCAAGCCAGCTCCCACAGTGATCGAGTCCTTCACAAATTTTGTGATCACCAACGAAACCTGTGGGAGCTGGCTTGCCAGCGATGAAGCGCTTACAGACATCACAAAACTACCGGGGTTTACTCCGGCAGCTCATACACATAAATCTTGTCCGCCTCCATCTGATACCCGGCATCCGCCAGCTCGCTGCTCGACGCCTTGACCTGCAACGGCCCCTCGATCCAGTACGGCTGATACAGCTCATCAAGCTTCACGCCCAACTCGCTTTTCACATGCACGATCTGGTTCGACGGCGGTGGCGGCACATGAATGCACGCGCCGAAATACGGCACCAGCAAGAAGTCCGTTGTACGCCCCTCTTCATTGACTTCCAGCGGCACGATGTAACCCGGCAGTCGAATAGTCTGACCGTCGAGCGACTGCACCACTGGCGCATTCGGCATGTCTTGCTTCGCCGCTGGCGCGGATTCGGCAGACAGCGCATCGCCCATCTTCGACAGGTCGTGCAGTGGGGTCATGTTCGGCACTTCCGGGGCGGCGTCCGGCGGGATCATTTCCGACCACGTCAGGTCTTTCGGCGCCGCGGCCCACACGGGCAAGGCGACCAGCAACAGCAGCGCAAGCAAGGCGCGGGGCATGGTGAACATCCTCATAAACGGATCGACAGGCCATCGGCCAGGGATTGGCGATACGCACGCCAGGCAGGCACGCTGCCCATCAGCAGCGCGGCCGCCAGAATGCCACCGAGCAGCGTCCATTCATACTCGCTCGGCCATGCCAGCGGCAGGAACAAACCGTAATTGGCCTGCACGTAGCCCTGCGCAGCGGCGATGCCGATGTACAGCAATGCCAGACCTGCGATGACGCCGGTCAGTGCCAGCGCGAAGGCCTCCAGCACCAGCAGACTCGCGATGTGCCACGGCCTTGCGCCGACCGAACGCAGAATCGCCATCTCGCGACGACGTTCGTTGAGGCTGGTGAGAATCGCTGTGAGCATGCCGATCAAACCGGTCAGCACGACGAACAGCGAAACCACGAACAGCGCTTTTTCAGCGGTGCTCATCAGGCTCCACAATTCCTGCAACGCCACGCCGGGCAGGATCGCCAGCATCGGTTCGCCACGGAATTCGTTGATCTCGCGTTGCAGCGCAAAGGTGGAAATCTTGCTGTTGAGGCCGAGCATGAATGCGGTGATCGCTTGCGGCGTCAGGTCCATATTGCGCGCCTGATCTGCGCTGATCCGTCCATTGCCGCGGGCCGGCACGCCGTTGTGCCAGTCGATGTGAATCGCCTCCATGCCACCAAGGCTGATGTGCAACGTGCGATCGACCGGCGTGCCGGTGCGCTTGAGAATGCCGACCACGGTGAACGGTTTGTCGTCATGTTTGACCAGACTGATCGCCGCCACACCGTGGGCCAGCACCAGTTGGTCGCCGAGTTTGTAATGCAGTGCATCGGCGACTTCCGCGCCGAGCACCACTTCAAACGGATCGGTGGCAAATGCACGTCCGTCGGCCAGTTGCAGATGCTGCTGGCGACCGTACTGGTAATGCTCGAAATAGGCCTCAGTGGTGCCCATCACGCGGTAACCGCGATGGGAGTCGCCGAGGGACATCGGGATCGCCCATTTCACTTTCGGGTTGTTGGCGAAATGTTCGAAGCTGTCCCAGCGAATGTTGTTGGTGGCGTTGCCGATGCGGAACACCGAGTACAGCAGCAGGTTCACCGAACCGGAGCGGGCGCCGACAATCAGGTCGGTGCCGCTGATGGTGCTGGCGAAACTGGCTTTGGCCTCGGTGCGCACCCGTTCTACGGCGAGCAGCAGGCACACTGACAAGGCAATCGCGAACGCGGTGAGGAGGGCGGTAAAGCGGCGGTTGGCCAGGCTGGCCATGGCCAGACGAAACAGATACATCTCAGACCTCGGCAGACGTGGCGGCGCGATTGAGTTCGGCCAGGGACAGATGACGGTCGAACAGCGGCGCCAGACTCTGGTCGTGGCTGACGAACAACAGACTGGAACCGGCCTCGCGGCATTCGGCGAACAACAGGCGAATGAAGTTTTCCCGGGCGTCGTAATCCAGCGCCGAGGTTGGCTCGTCAGCGATCACCAGTTCGGGTTGGCCGATCAGTGCTCGCGCGGCGGCGACCCGTTGCTGCTGACCGATCGACAGTGAATCGGCGCGACGGCCGAGAATGCTTTCATCCTTCAAACCCAAGTGCGCGAGCAGGGTGGCGGCGGCCTGGTCGACGCTGCCGTGACGCTGTTTCGCCCGTTGTGCGCGAAGCTTGGAAAAGTGACACGGCAGCTCAACGTTCTCGCGCACCGAGAGAAACGGCAGCAAGTTGAACTGCTGGAAAATGTAGCCAGTGTGATCGACGCGAAAGGTATCGCGGGCGCCGGCCGAGAGTTGGGTCAGCTCCTGGCCGAGCAGACGAATGCTGCCACGACCGGGTTTCTGCACACCGCCGAGCAGGCCGAGCAGGGTGGTCTTGCCGCTGCCGCTGGGGCCTTTGAGGAACAGGGTTTCGCCGGCTTCCAGGCGAAACGCCGGGATGTCCAGCAACGGCGGGTGACCGGGCCAGTTAAAGCCCAGGTCGGACAGTTCGATGAGTGCTTGGGTCATGACACCAATTTCATGAGTTTTCATAGCCCCTGTAGGCGCTGCCGAAGGCTGCGATCTTTTGCTCCTGATCTTCTTAAAGCAAGATCAAAAGATCGCAGCCTGCGGCAGCTCCTACATTGGAATACATGTTCCGGTGTTATCAGAATTTCAGTGAAGCAGCCTTGGCCGTCACTTCGGTCCCTTGCTGGCCGCTGGTGCTGATCAGTTGTACCTGAATTTTCTGCGTCGCCGGGAAGGTTCTGAACACGTTGGCCAGGTCCAGCGTCTTCAACGCGCCCGGTGCCGCGCAGTTCAATTGATAATGCGCGTGGATTTCGCTGTGGTCGTGGTGATGCTCATGACCGTCCTTGTCCGCTTCATCGGCGTCATGATCGTCGGCATCCGGTTTGTCGCCGAACAGCGGGCTCTCCAGCTCCTGACTGACCACTTTGCAGCCAGCAGCGGCGGGCAGGCTGAACAGGGCCAGCGGTTTTTCCAGCTGCGTACGGGCGGCGGCGACCTTGGCCTTGTCGGCATCGCTGGTGGCGACGTGTTCAAAACCCACCAGGTTCATCGCCGGGCTTTCCAGCTCCAGTTCCAGAGTCTGACCGTCCAGCGCAGCGTTCAGACGGCCAACGCCGTGTTCGTGCGCGCCGAGGCTGCCGTGTTCATGGTCGTGGTCGTGGTCATGCTCATCGGCCGCGTGGGCGATGGCCAGCGGCAACAGGGCAAACGGCAAAGCGAGCAACAGACGACGCATGGCGGTCTCCGGGAAGTAAAGTGAATATTTTGTTATGTGATCTTATAACGAAAGTTCGCAGAGTTTGCCCGTGCGCTTGGCGTTGCACAAGTCCCGTGGGAGCATGCAGGTCAGAAATGTGCGGGAGCGAACGCAATGTTGCGGATACGTGGAACCGTCGGCGAGGTGCCGGTGGATTTGACTGTTGAACTGGATGACAGTGACTGGGCCAAGCTGGGTTCGGCGCTGAATACGCAGGCGCCGATCGGCCAGCCTGAAGCGGTGGCGTCGGCGCCTGCGGCGAAACCGCTGAATCAGGACGATGCGTTGTGGCAGCTGGCCAAGGATCTGTTGCGCAAGGCCGGGCAACTCAGCGGGCCGGATCTGCTTGAACAGCTTGAAGGGCTGACCGGCAGCGCGGTGGCGGGCAAGCGCTTGCTGGTGCGCTTGCGCCATAGCGCGGACGTGAAAGTGGTGAGCGGCGGGGATACGCCGCTCTACAGCTGGATCGAGTGAGCCGCTAAAGATCGCAGCCTGCGGCAGCTCCTACATTGGGATCGTGTTCACCGCGCATTTTGCGGATGAACGCTGAACCTGTAGGAGCTGCCGCAGGCTGCGATCTGTTGATCTTAATAAAGCGCAGCAAACATCTTGCGGCGGTACACCGTCACCAGTGGATGATCATTGCCCAGCAACTCAAACACCTGCAGCAAAGTCTTGTGTGGCAAACCTTCGCCATAGTTGCGGTTACGGATAAACAGCTTGAGCATTGCCTCAAGCGCCGCCTCATACTGCTGGCGAGCGAGCTGCTGAATCGCCAGTTGATACACCGCCTCATCATCCTGCGGATCTTTCGCCAAACGCGCTTTCAGGTCGGCGGCATCCGGCAGGTCACGTGCCAGACCGAGGAACTTGATCTGCGCCTTGGCCCCAGCCAAAGCAGCCTTGTGCTCATCGCTCTTGACCGCATCAAGCACGGTTTGCGCTTCGTCCAGCTCGCCGCGTTCAGTCAGGCAACGCGCATAGAGAATCAGCGCCTTGGCGTTGGTGTTGTCTTCATTGAGCATCACCACCAGCGCCGCTTCGGCATCGGCATAACGGCCGTCATCGAACAACGCCTGAGCTTGTTCGAACGGATCGGCAGCCGCCGGCGGCGGCATCTGCACATGCGGCTCTAGCAGGGCGCGCACAGCGGATTCCGGTTGTGCACCGGCAAAGCCGTCGACCGGTTGACCGTCCTTGAACAGCACTACGGTCGGCAGGCTGCGAATACCGAAACGGGCAACGATGTCTTGCTCGATGTCGCAGTTGACCTTGGCCAGCAGCAATTCGCCCTGATAGCTCTCGGCAATGCCTTGCAGCATTGGCATCAGCGCCTTGCACGGCGCACACCATTCGGCCCAGAAATCCACCAGCACCGGTTTGTTGAAAGAAGCCTCGATCACCGACTGGTCGAAATCGGCAGTCGTGGCGTCGAAGATGTACGGCGTTTGCTCACTCATGGGGGATCTCGTCAAAGCGTGGATAGGGCAACTATACGGCTTGGCGGGGTGTGGCCGGAAGCGGGGCAGATTTGAGAGGTGTACCGCTAGGCAGGACGCCATCGCTGGCAAGCCAGCTCCCACAGGGTTCTGTGTCGTAGACGAAATGTTGGTTCGACTCGGTCACTGTGGGAGCGGGCTTGCCCGCGAAGCTTTTGGTTAGCGCTGCGCGTGGTACAGGCTGACATGCCGAAATTCCTCAGGCTCGGCCAGATCCGGCAAGGTCATCGCCTCAAGCATTTCAATGCGCTCGTACAACGGATGGCGAAAATCCCTGACCCGCGAATCCGCGACCAACGCCTCGCGGCCACGGCTTAAAAACGCATCGAGCAACGGCAGGTTCGTTCGGTCATACAACACGTCCGCCACCAGAATCAGATCAAAGCGATCTGCTTCGGCAAAGAAATCCGTCGAATAACTCATCTCAACATTATTCAGCGCGGCATTCGCCCGGCACGCAGCAATCGCCAGCGGATCGAGATCGCAGGCCACCACCTCCAGCGCCCCGGCCTTCACCGCCGCAATCCCGGCAATCCCCGAACCTGCGCCGAAATCCAGCACGCGTTTGCCGCGCACCCACTGGGGAAACTCCGCCAGATAACGCGCCACCGCCAGACCGCTGGCCCAGCAGAAACCCCAATAGGGTGGCTCGTGCAGAATTCGCTGAATTTCTTCCTGACTGAATTCGCGACCCATGTTGTCGCCATCAATCAGCCACAGCTGTAAATCAGTGTCCGGCAACGCGCAGACCTTGAGTCTGGCGTCGCCGAGCAATTCACCTAACGCCTGTTGCAGGTCGAGCGGTGCCGTCATGGTGCTTTGACAAATTGCAGTTGGCCCAACGCTTGAGTGGTCGGCTGGGTGATGGTCTGCGACGGCAGGTGCAGGATCAACTGGCCGGACTGGCTGGCGCGACCGCGCAATTCAACCCGCGCACCGGCGGGGAAGGCGTCCGGGTTGAAGCGCAGGCGGAACGGCAGGATCTGGTTGTTGCCGATCAGGCTGGAACTGGCGAGCAATTGTTGTGGGCGATCCTTTTCATCGATTACCAGCAACGCCAATTCGACTTCGGCACCGGCCGGCACGCCTTGCAGGGTGCCGCTCAGTTCGCGTTGATAAGCCGGTAGCGGGCCAAGCTCGGCGGCTTCCTTGGCTTTTTTCTGCGCTTGTTGCGGTGCCGGGCCTGGCGTCGGCGGCTGGGGCTTGGGTGCATCGCTGCCACAGGCCACCAGCAGGCTGAAAAGACTGAGCAAAACGAGCGGACGTAACGGCATTGGATGCTCCGGCAAAATGAAATCCATGGATCAAACGATCATGCCGTTCTGTATACCGCAAAGCCTATGGCTTGTCTTGCCACCGGGATGCGCTACCATGGCCCTCCCTTTTTTTGTTGCCAGCCACCATGCACTGTCCCTTCTGCGGTGCCAACGACACCAAGGTCATCGACTCGCGTCTGGTCGCCGAGGGCGAACAGGTGCGCCGCCGGCGTGAATGCCTGGCCTGCGGCGAACGTTTCACGACGTTCGAGACGGCCGAACTGGTGTTGCCGCGCCTGATCAAAACCGACGGCAGCCGCCAACCGTTCGACGAAGAAAAACTCCGCGCCGGCATGCAACGCGCCCTGGAGAAACGTCCGGTGAGCGTCGAGCGCCTCGAATCCTCTCTGGTTCACATCAAGCACAAGCTGCGCGCCACCGGCGAGCGCGAGGTCAAATCCCTCGTGGTCGGCGAACTGGTCATGGCTGAATTGCAGAAGCTTGATGAAGTCGCCTACATCCGCTTCGCTTCGGTGTACAAGCGCTTCCAGGACCTCAACGAATTCCGCGAAGAAATCGACCGCCTCGCCCGCGAACCGGTGAAGGAATGACCACCGTCGCCGAGCAGGCCATCCTCGACGCGCACTTTATGGCGCGTGCGCTGGAACTCGCGCGCAAAGGTCACTACACCACCCATCCCAATCCTCGGGTCGGCTGTGTGGTGGTGCGCGACGGGCAGATTGTCGGCGAAGGCTGGCACGAACGCGCCGGCGAACCGCACGCTGAAGTCCATGCGCTGCGCGCTGCCGGTGAACTGGCTCGGGGCGCTACCGCGTATGTGACCCTCGAACCGTGCAGCCATCATGGCCGCACGCCGCCGTGTGCCGATGCGCTAGTGAATGCCGGTGTCGTCCGAGTCGTAGCGGCGATGCGTGATCCGAATCCGCAAGTTGCCGGACGTGGTTTGCAACGCCTGGCCGATGCCGGCATCGCCACTGAAAGCGGTGTGCTCGAAGCTCAAGCGCGCCAGCTGAATCAAGGTTTTCTGAAACGCATGGAACACGGCTTGCCGTTCGTGCGGGTCAAGTTGGCGATGAGCCTCGACGGGCGCACGGCGATGGAAAACGGCGAGAGCCAATGGATCACCGGCCCGGCGGCGCGTTCGGCGGTCCAGCGTTTGCGCGCTCAGGCGGCCGTGGTGCTGACCGGCGCTGACACGGTGCTGGCGGATGGCGCGCGTTTGACCGTTCGCGCTGACGAACTCGGTCTGGATCGCGAGCAAACCGCGCTGGCCATGAGCCGACCGCCGCTGCGCGTGTTGATCGACGGCCGCCTGCGGGTGCCACTCGATGCACCGTTCTTCAAGACTGGTCCGGCGTTGGTCGCCACCTGCGTCGCGATCGAAGAGCAATACGCCCATGGCCCGGAATGCCTGATCGTGCCGGGTGATGACGGTCAGGTCGATCTGCATCAATTGCTGATCGAGCTGGCCAACCGTGGCACCAACGAAGTGCTGGTCGAGGCTGGCCCGCGTCTGGCCGGCGCCTTCGCTCAGCTCGGTCTGGTCGACGAGTTCGTGATCTTCATCGCCGGCAAGTTTCTCGGTTCCACGGCGCGTCCATTGCTGGACTGGCCGCTGGCCCATATGAAGGATGCGCCGGAGCTGAAAATCACTGAAATTCGTGCGGTCGGCGATGACTGGCGAGTCACTGCCATCCCTGTCCGTTCGGCGAGCGTATAATTCCCGGCCATCGTTATTACGCTGGCTTAGTTCTCAAGGAGAACCCCATGTTTACCGGCATTATCGAATCCATCGGCAGTATCCGCGCACTGACCCCAAAGGGCGGTGATGTGCGGGTCCACGTCGCCACCGGCAAGCTCGACCTGAGCGACGTCAAACTCGGCGACAGCATCGCGGTCAACGGCGTGTGCCTGACTGCCGTTGAACTGCCGGGCGACGGCTTTGCCGCCGACGTCAGCCGTGAAACGCTGGACTGCACCGCCATGAACGACCTGAAAAGCGGCAGCCCGGTCAATCTGGAAAAAGCCCTGACCCCGACCACCCGTCTCGGCGGGCATCTGGTCAGCGGCCACGTCGACGGTGTCGGCGAAATCGTCTCGCGCTCCGACAATGCCCGCGCCGTGGAATTTCGCATCCGCGCGCCGAAAGACCTGGCCAAGTACATCGCCCACAAAGGCTCGATCACCGTCGACGGCACCAGCCTGACCGTGAACGCAGTCGATGGCGCCGAATTCATGCTGACGATCATTCCGCACACCCTGAGCGAAACCATCATGGCGTCGTACACGCCAGGTCGCCGGGTGAACCTGGAGGTCGATTTGCTGGCGCGTTATCTGGAGCGTCTGCTCTTGGGTGACAAGGCTGCAGAGTCCGGCTCTTCACAAAAGCCTGGTGGCACGATCACTGAAAGCTTTCTGGCCGCCAACGGCTATCTCAAATCCTGACTGAAGGGGGTGCCTTGTGGCGCTCAATAGCATCGAAGAACTGGTTGAAGACATCCGCCAAGGCAAGATGGTCATCCTCATGGATGACGAAGACCGCGAGAACGAAGGCGACTTGATCATGGCCGCCGAATGCTGCCAGGCCGAACACATCAACTTCATGGCCAAGCACGCCCGTGGCCTGATCTGCATGCCGATGAGCCGCGAGCGCTGCGAACTGTTGAAGTTGCCGCTGATGGCGCCGCGCAACGGTTCCGGTTTCGGCACCAAGTTCACCGTTTCGATCGAAGCCGCCGAAGGCGTCACCACCGGCATCTCCGCCGCCGACCGTGCGCGCACCGTGCAAGCTGCGGCCGCCAAAGACGCCAAGGCTGAAGACATCGTCAGCCCTGGCCACATCTTCCCGCTGATGGCTCAGGCCGGCGGCACCCTCGCTCGCGCTGGCCACACCGAAGCCGCTTGCGACCTCGCGCGCATGGCCGGTTTCGAACCGAGCGGGGTGATCTGCGAAGTGATGAACGACGACGGCACCATGTCCCGTCGCGCTGAGCTGGAAGCCTTCGCTGCTGAACACAACATCAAGATCGGCACCATCGCCGACCTGATTCACTACCGGATGATCCACGAACGTACCGTTCAGCGGATCGCCGAGCAGCCACTGGACAGCGAACTGGGCCAATTCAACCTGGTGACCTATCGTGATTCGGTGGAAGGCGACGTGCACATGGCGCTGACCCTGGGCACTGTTTGCGCTGAAGAGCCAACGCTGGTTCGCGTACACAACATGGACCCGCTGCGCGACCTGCTGATGGTCAAGCAACCGGGCCGCTGGAGCCTGCGCGCCGCGATGGCTGCGGTTGCCGAGGCGGGCAGCGGTGTGGTGTTGCTGCTCGGTCACCCGCTCGATGGCGACGTGCTGCTGGCGCATATCCGTGAAACCGCTGATCAGCCAGCGCCGAAAAAACCGACCACCTACAGCATCGTCGGTGCCGGTTCGCAGATCCTGCGTGACCTCGGTGTGCGCAAAATGCGCCTGATGTCTGCGCCAATGAAATTTAATGCGATATCCGGTTTCGATCTGGAAGTTGTAGAATACGTGCCCTCCGAATAATGACCGGTCGTTTCCGGCATTGTTGACATGGATTCTTGTGGTGAGGGGATTCATCCCCGACGGGCTGCGCAGCGGCCCCTTTTTTGGGACTGCTGCGCAGTCCATCGGGGATAAATCCCCTCGCCACAAGGGTGCTGTCCAGTAGCAATGCGGATTTTTCCGGCCATGTATTTGTGGCTAATATCACTGAGGGATGCGTACGAAACGCGTCCCGGCTCTTTAAGAGAACTGACGAATGACCCTGAAGACCATCGAAGGTACCTTCATCGCCCCTAAAGGCCGCTACGCTTTGGTAGTGGGCCGCTTCAACAGCTTCGTCGTTGAAAGCCTGGTCAGCGGTGCAGTTGATGCCCTGGTTCGCCACGGCGTGAGCGAAAGCGACATCACCATCATCCGCGCACCTGGCGCCTTCGAAATCCCGCTGGTTGCGCAGAAAGTCGCCCAGAAAGGCGAGTTCGCAGCAATCATCGCCCTGGGCGCGGTCATTCGTGGCGGTACTCCGCACTTCGAATACGTGGCCGGCGAATGCACCAAGGGTCTGGCCCAGGTGTCCATGGAGTTCGGCGTGCCGGTCGCTTTCGGTGTACTGACCGTTGATTCCATCGAGCAAGCCATCGAACGTTCCGGCACCAAGGCCGGTAACAAAGGTGCTGAAGCTGCCCTGTCCGCTCTGGAAATGGTCAGCCTGCTGGCACAGTTGGAGGCCAAGTGATTAGCGACGAAAGCGATCGTTTCAACCCGCGCGAACCGCGTCCAACCGACGCTGGCAAGCCTTCGAAAAGTGAAAAGCGCCGCGCTGCCCGTCAGTTGGCGACGCAAGCGCTGTACCAGCGCCACATGGCCAGTACTTCGCTGAACGAAATCGAAGCGCAGTTTCGCGTCGACAACGATTTCACCTTCGCCGATGCCAGCTACTTCCACGACATCCTGCACGGTGTTCCGGCCAATCTGACCGAGATCGACACCGCGCTGGCGCCGTGCCTGGACCTGACCATCGAAGAGCTGGATCCGGTTGAACTGTGCGTACTGCGCCTGTCGACCTGGGAACTGCTCAAGCGCGTCGACGTGCCGTATCGCGTTGTGATCAACGAAGGGATCGAACTGGCGAAAGTCTACGGTTCCACCGACGGTCACAAGTTCGTCAACGGCGTGCTGGACAAACTGGCCCCGCGCCTGCGTGAAGCTGAAGTGAAGGCGTTCAAGCGCTGATCGGCGTTTGAAACGGCTATGGGCGAGTTTGAGCTGATCCGCAATTTCTTCGCCGCCGCGCCTTGTGCGCAGGGCGGCGAAGGCGTTGCTCTCGGGATCGGCGATGACTGCGCCTTGCTCGCTGTTCCTTCCGGGGAACAGCTGGCGATTTCCACCGATACGCTGGTGGCCGGTGTGCATTTCGCCGACCCCTGCGATCCGTTTCTGCTCGGTCAGCGTTCGCTGGCCGTTGCGGTCAGCGATCTGGCCGCCATGGGCGCCACGCCCGTTGCCTTTACCCTTGCCCTGACTGTGCCGACGGTGACCGCCGATTGGCTGCAAGCCTATGCCCGCGGTTTGAACCGCATGGCGCAGAGCTGCGGCGTCGCTCTGGTCGGCGGCGATACCACGCGCGGGCCGTTAAGCCTGACTGTCACCGTGTTCGGTCGTATTCCTGCCGGTCAGGCCTTGACCCGCAGCGGCGCGCAGCCGGGTGACTTGCTGTGTGTCGGCGGGGAGCTGGGCAATGCTGCCGGTGCCTTGCCACTGGTGTTGGGCCAGCGTGTGGCTGAGCCAGAAATCGGCCAGCCGCTGCTCGATCATTACTGGTCGCCGCAACCGCAGCTCGCGCTCGGTCAGGCCTTGCGCGGCAAAGCCACGTCGGCGCTGGACATCTCCGATGGCCTGCTCGCCGATTGCGGGCACATCGCGCTGGCGTCGAAGGTTCGGCTTGAAATTGAACGCGAGCGCGTACCGCTGTCGGATGCTTTAGTGGCGTTTCTCGGCCAGCGTGGCGCCGAACGTGCAGCGCTCAGCGGCGGCGATGATTATGTGTTGGCCTTCACCCTGCCGTCCGTCGAGTTGCCAGCGTTGCTGGCCAATGGCTGGCCGATCCACGTGATCGGTCGTGTGGCAGAGGGGCAGGGCGTGGCGCTGCTGGATCGTGACGGGCGCGACATCACCCCGCAAATCCGGGGTTATCAACATTTTCAGGAGTCACCGTGACAGACCACCCGAAACAGGTTCCGGGCGAATTCGTACCGCCGTCGGTGTGGCGCAATCCCTGGCATTTCATTGCCTTCGGTTTCGGTTCCGGCACCCTGCCGAAAGCACCGGGCACGTGGGGCTCGTTAGTTGCGCTACCCTTTATCCCGTTGTGGCAGATGTTGCCCGACTGGGGTTACTGGCTGATGCTCGGGATCACCATGCTGTTCGGCTTCTGGCTGTGCGGCAAAGTGGCCGACGACCTGCGGGTACACGACCACGAAGGCATCGTCTGGGACGAAATGGTCGGCATGTGGATCACCCTGTGGCTGGTGCCGGAAGGCTGGTACTGGTTGCTTGCGGGTTTCCTGGTGTTCCGTTTCTTCGACATTCTCAAGCCCTGGCCGATCCGCTGGGTCGACCGGCATGTGCATGGCGGCTTCGGCATCATGCTCGACGATGTGCTGGCCGGTGTGTTCGCCTGGCTGGCCATGCAGGGCCTGGTGTGGATTTTCGCCTGATTCCAAGGGATATCAGGGTCAAGTGAGGGGACTAGGGATGACTCGACGCTGGTTGGCGGTAGTGTTTCTTGCTTTGCTGGGCTCTGTGGCCAGTGCGCAGGAAGCCGCGCCGACGCCTGCAGTCATCCATCTGGCCAGCGAAGACTGGGAAGACTACACCGCCGCCGATGGCCATGGTCTGGGTTGGGATGTATTGCGCAAAGTGTTCGAGCCGGCGGGGGTCAAGCTGGATATTCGCACGGTGCCGTACACTCGTTCGGTGGGGCTGGTGCAGTTGAAGGAAGTCGACGCGCTGGTCGGCTCCTACCGCGACGAAGCCGAGCAAGTGCTGTATCCGCAGTGGAATTTCGATTCCGACCATATCTACGCATTGGGCCTGGCGAACAACCCATCGCCCACCCAGGCGACGCTGGGCAAGTATCGATTGGCGTGGGTGCGTGGCTATCGTTACGAAAACTACCTGCCGAACATCAAGCGCTACAACCAGATCGAGCGCCGCACCGGCATTCTCTCGATGCTCAAGCAGGGGCGGGCGGATTACTACATCGATGCGCTGACCGAGATTGAAGCGGTGGTGAAAACGGCGGCGGATCCGACGCAGTATCGCTATTCGCACCTGGCCGAGTTGCCACTGTTTCTCGGGTTTGCCGACACTCCGCAGGCCCGGGCGCTGATGGCGCTGTACGACCAGCGCATGCAGCAATTGGTGAACAGCGGCGAGCTGAAGCCGATCTTCGAGAAGTGGAAGCAACCCTACCCCTTCGCCACAAATCCCCTGTAGGAGCTGCGGCACGCTGCGATCTTTTGATCTTGATTCTAAAAAACAGATCAAAAGATCGCAGCCTCGTTTCACTCGTCAGCTCCTACAGGGATCCATGTTGTCCGGGTAGTTATCAAACTTTTTGATCGTTATGCCCGATAATTCAGCCTAAGCGCCGGTAGGAACCTGCTGTTACAATGCCGGCCTGCGAATTTTCAGACTCTTTAGATCAGGAGCACACCGGTGCCTGTCGTCTTTGTCGCCGCTTCCAAGCTGCCAACGCCTTTTGCGCAATTCACCATGCACGGTTTTCTCGATGAAGCCACCGGCCGCGAGCACGTCGTGCTGAGCCTGGGTGAGTTTGCCGACGGTGCCCCGGTTCTCGGCCGTTTGCACTCCGAATGCCTGACCGGCGACGCCTTGTTCAGCCAGCGTTGCGACTGCGGCTCGCAACTCGAAGGCGCACTCAAAGCCATCGCCCGCGAAGGCCGTGGTGTGTTGCTCTACCTGCGTCAGGAAGGTCGTGGCATTGGCTTGTTGAACAAGATCCGCGCCTACGAATTGCAGGACGGCGGTGCCGACACCGTTGAAGCCAACGAGCGTCTGGGTTTCGCCGCCGACCAGCGCGATTACGCCATGTGCCTGCCGATGCTTGAACATCTGGGCGTGAAATCCCTGCGCCTGATGACCAATAACCCGCGCAAGGTCAAAGCCTTAACCGACATGGGCATCACCGTCGCCGAGCGCGTGCCGCTGCACACCGGCCACAACCCGCACAACAAACTGTACCTGGCGACCAAGGCCAGCAAGCTCGACCACATGATGGGCAACGAGCATCAGGGCGAGGTTGATCGCGCGTGACCCGCGGTCAGGTGCGACGCCGATTGTCAGTCGCCTGGTGGAAATACCTGGCGCTGGCGCTGGTGCCGCTGTTCGTCCTCAATGCGCTGTTCGGGCAGGGCGAGGGGATTTTGCCGGTACTGGCGATGCCGCTGTTTATTGCCGGCGTGGCGTCGATGTTTGTCAGCCTGAAATTTTTCGGCCGTTACAAGCACGCCCTGATCGCCACGCAAAAAGCCCTCGATACTCCTGAAGAGCCCAGCGCATGGATTGCCCTTGCGGCGAACCGTCGCTCGGCGTTTCTCGCGGCAGCCTTGCCGGCCTGGATCGGCGCACTGGCGGTATTCGTCGGTCTCGAAGCGGTGCCATTGATGCTGCTGGCGCTGTCCACCGCCGTGCTGTTTTACCTCTACCGTATCCCGCGTCAACTCGGCTGATGCGCCGTCTCTGGCTGGCGGTTCTGCTGCTGGCCGTCAGCGACCCGGTGCTGGCAAGCCTGCGGGTGGTCAGCCTGGCGCCGTCGCTTTCTGAAATCGTTGTTGAACTGGATTGCGCAGACCTGCTGGTCGGTGTGCTGGATGCCGGTGAACGCCCGGCTGAAATTGCCAACGTTGCATCGGTCGGTCGTTATGGCCAGCTCGACATGGAACAGTTGCTGAGCCTCAAACCTGATTTGTTGTTGCTCTGGCCCGGCAGCGTCGGCCCGGCGCAGCGTGATCAGTTGAAGCGCCTGGGCATTCCGACTTTCGTCGCCGAACCGCATTCCCTTGATCAGCTTTCTGCGCAGATTGAAGCCATTGCCGCGCAATTGGGTCGACCTGAGCGTGGGCTGAAGCTGGCGGCTGAGCTGCGGCAAAAACTCGCCGAGCTGCGCCAGCGCTATCACCGGGAAGTGTCGTTGCGGGTGTTTTATCAGGTGTGGGACAAGCCGCTGTATACCGTCGGTGGCGGGCAGATTATCAGCGATGCGCTGGAAGTGTGCGGGGCGCGCAATGTGTTCAGTGATCTGACCTTGCCTGCGCCGCAAGTCAGCATCGAATCAGTGTTGCAGCGTGATCCCGAAGTGATTCTGGCCAGCGACCAGTCCCAGCTCAACGCCTGGAAAAACTGGCCGCAGGTCGCCGCTGTAAAACAGCAGCAATTACTGCTGATCACCGACAAAGGCCTTGAACGCCCCAGCGGCCAGATGATCGACGCCACCGCCAAGCTCTGCCAACTCATCCAGCCCCACCGATAACCCCTGTAGGAGCTGCCGAAGGCTGCGATCTTTTGACTTTGCTTTGTGGCTGAGTCGGGATTGCCGAAGATCAAAAGATCGCAGCCTGCGGCAGCTCCTACAGGGTATCGGGTGATATCCAGATGCGAGGTCTTAGCGGATTTCGGGTGTCCAGGTGACACCAAACATCCACACACGACCTTCCTCGCGATAACCGTATTGGCCGCCGTCATAGCTGTAATTCGCCCGGCTGTAACCCTTGTCGAAAACGTTATCGACCTTCAGATCCAGCTTGATCTCGCGGTTCAACGCCCAACTGCTGCGCAATCCGAATAACGCATAACCACCCAACGGATTTTCGTTTTTCAGATCGTCATAACTGCTGCTCACCGCCTGCCAACTTGCACCGACGCCGATCTGGTCAAACTGGCGATCCAGATCCCAGCTCAACGTCCGCCGCGCACGTCGTGCCAAGGTATGCCCGCTATCACGATCGCGGGGGTCGATGATCGACACGCCAAGATTGCTCTGCCAATCGAACAGTTCCTGTTTCAGCGCCGCTTCGAAACCGTTGATTCGCGCTGAAGCGACGTTCTCCGGACGTGAATTGCTGCCGAAGATGATCGCGTCTTGCAGATCCGTACGGTAAATCGACGCTTCCAGACGACTGCTGTCGCTCAACTGGCTGCGCCATTGCAGCTCATAGCTTTTCGAGGTTTCCGGTTTCAGATCGGGGTTGCTGAAATCCGGGTAATACAAATCGTTGAACGTTGGCGCGCGGAAGCCTTCGCTGTAGCTGAGCAACAGGTCGTTATCCGGGTTCAACGGCAACGTGAACGTGCCGCTCCAGGTGTTCTGGCTGCCGAACTGCTGATTGTCATCGTGACGCAGACCCAGCTCGGTGGAGAAGCTGTCGGCCTGATAACGATGCTGGATGAAGGCGGCGCGGTTCCAGCGGCTGTCTGCGTCGAATGCGGTGCTGCTGTTGACGCGATCCTCGTACCAGTCACCGCCGAGGATCAGGCTGTTGCGCGAATTCAAGGTCAGGTCGTTCTGCCAGTTCACCGAGTCGCGATAGGTGTTGAACACCGTGCGCTCGTCACTGAGTTTATCCAGGGTCTTCTCGCGGTTCTCGGTATGGCCGAACTCGACGCGGGTTTTCCACAGGTCGTTGACCCGTGCGTCGAAGTAGCTGCTGATGCTGCTGACGTTGAAATCGCTGTAAGGCTGCTGTTGGTAGGATTGACCCGTCACGACGTCATATCTACCGAACGGGTTGTCGAACTCGCTCTTGCCACGGTTATCGAGCAGATTGGCGCCAATCTCGATGTCATCGGTCAACGCATGGCTGAGGCTCAGGCTGACGGATTTGTTGCGGTAGGCATCGTGATCGCTATCGCTTGGGTACGATTCGTGCGTGCGATCAATCCCGGCAGTTTCATCGAGGCTGGCGCCGAGGTTGAATCGGGTTTTTTCATCGCCGCCGGACAAACCGAGGCTACGCTCCCAGGTCTGGTTGCTGCCGAAACCGACGTGCATGCGTGGCTGAAGACCTTGCTCGGTGCCGCGTCGGGTGAAAATCTGAATCACCCCGCCAATCGCATCGCTGCCATAAATCACCGAACGCGAACCGCGCAGCACTTCGACGCGCTCGATCTGTTCGATGTTCAGGTGTTGCAGATTGCTGTCGCCGGACGTCGAGTTGCCGATGCGCTGGCCGTCGACCAGCACCAGGCTTTGCGCCGACTGCGTGCCACGAATATAAACGCCGGGCAGACTGCCGCGCCCACCGGTTTGCGCCACTTGCACACCCGGCACGCGACGCAGCAAGTCCGGCACGTCGCTCGGTTGCAGACGGTCGATGTCTTCGCGGGTGAACACGGTGTTGGCGGCGCTGCTGTCATTGCGCGCTTCAACCTGACGGTTGGCGGAGATCAGCACATCCGGCAGCTTCAGCGCCTGATCGCGCTCGAAGGTGTCGGCGAGGGCATTGGCGGACGGCAGCAGGAAGAAAGGCAGGGCGAGACGCGAGAGTTTCATGGCAATCCATCGGGAATTTCAGGTGTACACACACACATATCGGGTTTCCACAAAACACTGTGGGAGCGGGCTTGCCCGCGATGAGGCCAGCACATTCAACATCAAAGTTGACTGTGCTGACGCCTTCGCGGGCAAGCCCGCTCCCACAGGGATTGCGTGTTTAGCGACTTAGCGGTCGAGCAGCGCCAGTCTTTCGCGAATCGACGCTTCGATCCCGGCCTCATCCAGCCCGCACTCGGCCAGCATCTGCGCAGGTTTGGCGTGCTCGACGTAGATATCCGGCAAGCCCAGGTGCAGCATCGACTTGAGGATGTTCTCGCGGGCGAGAAACTCGCTGACCGCGCCACCGGCACCGCCCATGATCGCGTTCTCTTCAATCGTCACCAGCAACTCGTGGCTGCCGGCAATCTCGCGTACCAAGGCTTCATCCAGCGGTTTGACGAAACGCATGTCGACCACCGTGGCATCGAGCGTCTCGGCGACTTTCAGCGCTTCTGCCAATTGCACGCCAAACACCAGCAGGGCGACTTTGCTGCCCTGACGACGGACGATGCCCTTGCCGATTTCGATCGGCTCGAGATCCTTCTCGATGGTCGCATTCGGGCCGCTGCCGCGCGGGTAACGCACCGCCGCCGGGCCGTTGTAGAGGTGACCGGTGGTGAGCATTTTACGCAGTTCGTTTTCATCGCTCGGGGTCATGATGACCATGCCCGGGATGCAGCGCAGATACGACAGGTCGAAGCTGCCGGCGTGGGTCGGGCCGTCTTCGCCGACCAGACCGGCGCGGTCGATGGCGAACAGCACGTCGAGGTTCTGCACCGCAACGTCATGCACCAACTGGTCGTAACCACGCTGCAGGAACGTCGAGTAGATCGCCACCACCGGTTTCGCGCCTTCGCAGGCCATGCCGGCGGCGAACGTCACCGCGTGTTGCTCGGCAATCGCCACGTCGAAGTAGCGCAGCGGGAAGCGTTCGCTGAACGCCACCAGGTCCGAGCCTTCCTTCATTGCCGGGGTGATCCCGACCAGGCGCGGATCCGCTGCGGCCATGTCGCACAGCCACTCGCCAAACACTGCCGAATATTTCGGCCCGCTGGCAGGCTTCGGCGCAGCGGCTGGAGCGTCCAGGGGTTCAAGTTTGGTGATGGCGTGGTAACCGATAGGGTCGACTTCCGCCGGGGCGAAGCCTTTACCCTTTTTGGTGACGATGTGCAGAAACTGCGGGCCTTTGAGGTCACGCATGTTGCGCAGCGTGGCGATCAGGGTCGGCAAGTCGTGGCCGTCAATCGGGCCGATGTAGTTCCAGCCCAGCTCTTCGAACAGGGTGCCGGGAACCAGCATGCCTTTGGCGTATTCTTCGGTGCGACGGGCGATTTCCCACGCGCCGGGCAGGCGCGACAGGACCTTTTTGCTGCCTTCACGCATGCTCGCGTAAGTGCGGCTGGAAAGGATCTTCGCCAGATAATTCGACAGGCCGCCGACGTTGCGCGAGATCGACATGTCGTTGTCGTTGAGGATCACCAGCATGTTGGCGTTCACTTCCGGCGCGTGGTTCAGCGCCTCGAAGGCCATGCCGGCGGTCAACGCGCCATCACCGATCACGGCAATCGCCTTGCGATCACTGTTTTGCAGGCGGGCGGCAATCGCCATGCCCAGCGCAGCGCTGATCGAGGTGCTGGAGTGGCCGACGCCAAAGGTGTCGTACTCGCTCTCGGCGCGACGCGGGAAGGCAGCGATACCGTCCTTCTGGCGCAGCGATTCCATGCGCTCACGGCGACCGGTAAGGATCTTGTGCGGATACGCCTGATGACCAACGTCCCACACCAACCGGTCATCCGGCGTGTCGAAGACGTAATGCAGCGCGATGGTCAGCTCGATCACGCCCAGGCCTGCACCGAAATGCCCACCGGTCTGGCCGACCGTGTAGAGCAATTCCAGGCGCAACTCATCGGCCAGGGTTTCCAGCTCGGCTTCGCCTAACCGGCGCAGGCCGTCCGGCGTATTCGCGCGGTCGAGCAGGGGCGTGGTCGGGCGCTTGCGGGGAATCTCATGAAACGTCGTGGGCATCAGGCGAATCGTTATAGGTATAGAAGATGCGGCAGTTTACCTGATGCATCGCCCCCTGCCCACGCGTTGGTCTTTTTTGGCGGATACGCCGTCAGCTGCGGCGCTCGACGATATACCGGGCCAGCTCGCGCAAGGGCTCGGCTGCCGCGTCAAACGGTCGCAGGGCATGCAGGGCCTGATCGCGCAGTTCCAGCGCGTAGGCTTTTGCCGCATCGAGACCGAGCAGGGCCGGGTAGGTCGGCTTGTCCCGGGCAATGTCGGCGCCCTGGCGTTTGCCGAGGGTTGCGGTATCGCTTTCGACGTCGAGGATGTCGTCCTGCACCTGAAAAGCGAGGCCGATGGCCTGTGCATAAGTTTGCAAGGCGCGCAGTTCGTCCTGCTCGGCACGGCCGCTGGCCAGGGCGCCGAGTTTGACGCTGACTTCGATCAGCGCGCCGGTCTTGTGCCGGTGCATCTGTTCGAGGGCTTTTTGATCGAGCTTGAGGCCGACCGAACCCAGGTCGATGGCCTGGCCGCCGACCATGCCTGCCGGGCCCGCAGCCTGCGCCAGTGCGGTGACCATTTGCAGGCGTATATCGCTGCTGCAATCGCTCAGGCGCGGATCGAGCAGGGCGCTGAACGCCAGGCTCTGCAAACCATCACCGGCAAGAATCGCGCAGGCTTCATCGAATTTTTTGTGAGTAGTCGGCTGACCACGACGCAAATCGTCGTCGTCCATCGCCGGCAAATCGTCGTGCACCAGCGAGTAGGCGTGAATGAGCTCAACTGCGCAGGCCGCGCCGTTGGCTTGCTCAGCCTTGCCGCCGAGCGCTTCGCACGCCGCATAGGCGAGCAGCGGACGCACGCGTTTGCCGCCGTTCATCACGCTGTAGCGCATGGCTTCATAAAGCCGCGCCAGTTCCGGCAGCGGCGCATTGAACAGGGTTTCCAGCGCCGCGTTGACCCGGCCCTGGCTGGTCGCCGTGTACGCTGCAATCATTCTGGCTGTTCCGCGTCGAAGGGTTCCTCGGCGAGTTCGCCATCGCGCTCCAGCAGCACCTGCACCTTCTGCTCGGCTTGCGCCAGCGCTGCCTGGCAATCACGGGTCAGACCGATGCCCTGCTCGAAAGCGGTCAGCGAGTCTTCCAGCGACAATTCACCGTTCTCCAGACGCTCGACCAATGTTTGCAGGTCGGCGAGGGACTGTTCGAAATCCAGTGCAGCTTTTTTGCGGGCCATGGCGGCGATTTCCGGTTGACGTTAAACCGGCGCGACACTAGCAGATAGGGGGTTTATGGGCAAATGAGCGGGGCGATGCCAGCGACAACGAGTGATCCCTGGTGCAGAACAAGAATCCCATCTGAATACAAGGATCTCCTGTGAGACCAAAGATCTCGTGTGAGAACAAAGATCCCTGTGGCGAGGGGATTTATCCCCGATGGGCTGCGTAGCAGCCCCAAACCTATATATGTGTATCTTCAGGTCTATCAGGTCAGCTCACATTGCGACTGCTACGCAGCCGATCGGGGATAAATCCCCTCGCCACAGGATTTGTGGTGATTCAGGCTTATTCGGCTCATTTTGTGAGCCGAATAACCGCTCTATTCGGCTCACATCCCTCAAAAGGCACGTTTCCTACAGCTATCGCACCTGTATCCGATTGTTAAAAAACTGCCAAATGGCTAATCTTCGCGCCTTCTACGACCCGATAGTCACGGGTCTTTCAGACGAAGCGCAGTTTCACCGCTGTGAAGTACCGAGGATCGGGTGCAAGGTTTCGTTCAGGCATGGCAGGAGGCATCACATGCGTTCATTTCTTTTGCTGCTGATCGGGTTGGCCTGCGCGCCCGCGCTGCTGGCCGCGCCGAGTGCCGAGTTGTCGGAACCGGTGGGCGGCTGGCGCTATCACGGTTTGCTCGACCGCACGGAAAACCCGCAAGTCGCCTATCCGACGCCGCCGATCGATCGCGGCATCCAGCGTAATCGCACGATGATCCAGGGCCAACTCAAGGCCATCGGACACATGCGCCCGCCGCACAGCCTCGCGGTGAATGGCAATCCACTGAATCTGTACACCGACGACCAAGGGCGTTTCGCTCGGCCGTACGCGTTCGGCGCCGGTTCCAACAGCGTCGAGGTGATCAGCGCCGAAGGCCAGTCGCTCAAGCGTGTGCAATTTTATGAAGCAAACAATTTGCGCACGCCGGCGCGAATTCGTCTTGTCTTGGGATGGGACGATCCGAAAGCCGAGCTCGATCTGCACATTGTCACGCCCGACGGTCAGCATGCGTTCTGGGCGCAGCCGGCGCTGAGCAATGGCGGCGGGCTCGACCCGGATGGTGTCGATGGCCCCGGCCCGGAAATGTTCACCATGACCGCGCCGCTGCATGGCACCTATCTGGTTTACGTCAACTATTGGGGCAACTTCGGCAACGGCGGCTATAACTTCGATGAGACCAGCAACCAGAACGAGGTGATCACCTCGCAAATCACGCTGGTGCTCAACGAAAACACCGTCGACGAAAAACGCGAAACGTTCATCGTGCCCCTGCGGGCGATCGGTGATCTGCTGCTGGTCAAGACTTTCAACTATTAAGCATTCCGCCACGGATGAAATCCTGAGCTTTGGGAAATGAGCGAGAAGATGAGCGATAACACTGTGACTTCGGCTGTCGAAACGCCAGCGGCCAAACCTTCGCGACGCTGGCCTTTGCTGCTGGCCGGGTTGTGCCTGGTGGCCGGCGTGGCGGGTGGTTTTGGCTGGCTGCTGCTCAAGCCCAAGGCGCCGCCGGCGGAGCTGGCGAGTGACAAGCTCGGCCTGAGCCGTCCGGATGCCTTGCTGGAAACCCGCTCGTTGAGCCAGTTGCCCAAGGACCTGCTGACGGTGCCGTTCCTCAAGGCCACGCTCACCGAAGATTTCGTCTTCTATTACGAAACCCACGCCGACCGTCTCGGGCTGATCGGCAGCCTGCGCCGGATCATCTACGAGCACGACCTGAAGTTGCAGGACAGCCTGATCGAGCAGCTTTTCGATCAGCCGGCTGACGTCGCGCTGTGGCGTGGCGCGGATGGTCGCTTGAAGGATTTCCTGTTGGTGATGGATCGCGGCGGTCTGGCGAAACTGCTCGAACCGCTGGCGAAAGTCGCGCTGGATGACACGCAGCTCAGTCAGATGGGCGAACTGAAAGTTGGCGGCGATAGCGTGCCGCTGTACCAATTGACCTACAACGCCAACAAAGCCCTGTTGTTCGCCTCCCACGGCGACAAGTTGGTGGTGCTGTCCAACCCGGCCAAGTATTACGACCCGGAAAACGGCGCCTCCGAAGAGTCGGGCCACGTTTCACCACAAGCGCTGGCGGCGTTGCTCAATGGCGAAAAACTCTTCCCTGAAGCGTTCGGTCTGCCGGCGAAAACCCCGGAAACCAAACAGCGTCTGTCGGTGAATTCCAGCGTCCTCGCCATGGGTTATCAGCGCTTCATCCCGAATTTCGCCGGACTGCGGTTCGATATGGACGACAAGGGCTGGCACAGCTACCTCGCCATGGACGAACTGGAAAACCAACCCGACTTCGACTTCAAACCGGTGTGGCAAGCGATGCCGCTGGGCGCCAGTGCCTGCGTGACCCTGCCGGTGGCTGCTGAACCGCAAAAACCGCTGCTGGTCAAACTCGGCGCTGAAGACGCGGTGGCGCAGACCCTCACCGACCACGTGGCCGGCGCGGCAGGCCTGTGCTGGTACGCTGATTCGCGTTTGTACACGCCGCTGTTGGTGGCCAGTCTGAAAGACGAGGACAGCAGCAAACTTGATGGCGACCTCGGCAAGCTGTTCGGTTCGATGGTCGGTGCGTTCGAGTCCAACGTCGAAGAAAACGTCTTCCCTGTGGTCGAGAAACAAGAAGGCCAGAACCACGTCTGGCAGCGTCAGGTCAGCTCCAACTTCGGCCCGTATGCGGCGAAGACTGCGGAGAACCCGGACGCCATTTCCGGCAAGGCGTTCATGAAAGTAAGCCTGGCCCGTCATGGCTCGACGCTGCTGTTTTCCCTCGACGACAAACTCGTCGACAAAGCCCTCGGCACCCTCGACAAGCGCTTCCCGCCAATGGCCGACGTGCTGCCCAAAGATGTGCTGATGCCAATCTACTTCGGCCCGGATTCGATGGCGCAGCTGATGCAGCAGGAAACCCTCGACAGCCTGCCGCAGGACATGGAACCGGTGTTCTACAACGCCGCGCAAACCTACCTGATCCCGAAACTGCGCACCCTCGGCGGCTACGGCAAATATGCGCTGACCCTGCCTGAAGGCAGCGAGCCTGACGGCCACTGGCAATGGCTGCCGCTGGAATGGAAAGCGCTGTGACCGCACTGATCCGCAGCCTCGGCCTGCTTGCGCTGTTACTCAGCGCGGGCGCCCGAGCCATTGAAGCACCTGCACTGGATCCGGCGCAGTCCCAGGTGTTTCGCGCCTGGTTCGTGCGCATCGCCCAGGAGCAACTGAGCCAGGGCCCGAGCCCACGCTGGTATCAGCAGGACTGCGCCGGGCTGGTACGTTTTGCCGCCAACGAAGCGCTGAAAGTCCACGACGACAAATGGCTGCGCAGCAATGGCCTGTCCAATCGTTATCTGCCGCCGGAACTGTCGCTCAGCGACGAGCAGCGCAAGCTCGCCCAGCAATGGCAGCAGGGCGGCGGCAAGGTTGGGCCGTACGTCAACGCGATCAAACTGATTCAGTTCAACAGCCATCTGGTCAGCCGCGACGTGTCGCAGGCGCGGCCCGGTGACTTGATGTTTTTCGATCAGGGCGATGACCAGCACCTGATGATCTGGATGGGCCGCTACATCGCCTATCACACCGGCACCACCACCCCGACTGACAACGGCATGCGTTCGGCAAGCCTGCAGCAACTCATGACATGGAAGGACACCCGATGGATACCCGACGCAGCCAACCCCAACTTCATCGGCGTCTATCGACTGAACTTTCTCTCCCAATGACCGGTGCCCGCATGTTGCGACTCTGCTCCCGAATTCCTTTGCTGCTGGCGCTGTTGCTGCCACTGGCCAGCGTCAACGCCGAAGATTCGGTCGAGCCGAGCGGCTACACGCCGGTCTCCGGTGAAAGCTTTTTCCTGCTGGCCGATAGCAGCTTTGCTGCCGACGAACAGGCGATGGTGCGCCTCGAAGCGCCGGGTCGTGATTACCGTCGTTTCCGCATGGAACCGTATGGCGGCGCCGACATTCGTGTGTATCGCATCGACAAGCCGCTGGATTTCCTCAAGCGCCAGAAGAACCTGCATCGTGTGGTCAGCGACGGCCAGTTCAAGGGCGAAGGCCTGTCCAACACCCTCGCGTACCTATGGGATAACTGGTACCGCAAATCCCGTCGGGTGATGCAGCGCGCGTTCTCTTATGAATCGCGCAAGCAGGTCACAGAAGAAGTGCCGGAACTGAAGATGGGCAATGCCATCGCCGCACCGACACCGTACGACGCGCAGCCGCAATTTGCGTTGATTCCGGGCCTGCCGGTAGTCAGCCAGTTCCGCTATCCGCTGTGGCAGGCCAAGCCGATTCAGCCGCCGGAAGGGGTTAATCTGGCGGGTTCATCCAGTGATTTCGTCAGCGTTGCACCGGGCAACGTTTACATCCCGTTGGGCAACCTGAAACCCGGTCTGTATCTGGTCGAAGCGCTGATCGGCAAGTACCGCGCGACCACCATGGTGTTCGTTTCCAACACGGTGGCAGTGAGCAAAATTGCCGGCGATGAATTGCTGGTCTGGGCTGCGCGCAAACACGAAGGCAGTTCGGTGCCGAAGGTCAATGTGCTGTGGACCGATGGCCTCGGCGTGATGAGCAGCGGCGCCACCGATACCGATGGTTTGCTGCGCCTGAAACACGTCAGCCCGGAGCGTTCGTTCGTGATCGGCGAGGATGAAGAGGGCGGCGTCTTCGTCTCGGA
Source organism: Pseudomonas sp. PB103 (assembly GCF_009764635.1). Taxonomy (NCBI): domain Bacteria; kingdom Pseudomonadati; phylum Pseudomonadota; class Gammaproteobacteria; order Pseudomonadales; family Pseudomonadaceae; genus Pseudomonas; species Pseudomonas sp. PB103. The sequence goes on from NZ_RWIL01000135.1 coordinate 48,055, forward strand.
AAACTTCTATTACGACAGCGAAATCTACGACACCAAACTGTATGCCTTCACCGACCGGCCGCTGTATCGCCCGGGTGATTGGGTGTCGTTGAAGATCGTTGGCCGCGAGTTCAAGAATGCGCGGGATTCAGTGTTGCCGGGGGCGGCGGACGTCAACGTCAGCGTGCTGGATGCTACGGGTACCGAGTTGCAGCACCTCGATTTGAAACTTGATTCGAAGGCCGGTACTCAGGGCCGCTTCCAGTTGCCGGACAACGCTGTGGCGGGCGGTTACGAGATTCGTTTCAACTACAAGGATCAGGCCTACAGCAGCGCGTTCCGAGTGGCGGAATACATCAAGCCGCACTTCGAGATTTCGCTGAATCTGGCCAAACAGGATTACCGCACCGGCGAGCCGGTCAAAGGCAGTCTGGTGTTGCTCTACCCGGACGGCAAACCGGTGGCCAACGCCAAACTGACCCTGAGCCTGCGTGCCCAGCAACTGTCGATGGTCGACAACGAATTGCAATACCTCGGGCAATTCCCGGTGGAGCTGACCAGCACCGAACTGACCACCGACAGCAAAGGCAACGCGACCCTCGATCTGCCGGCCGCCGACAAACCGAGCCGTTACATGCTCACCGTTTTTGCCAGCGATGGCGCGGCGTATCGGGTCAAGACCACCAAGGAAATCCTCATCGACCGCGGTGCCGCGAGCTTCCGCTTGAGCGCGCCGCAACGCTTCAGTGCGGTCGGCGACAAGGTTGCGTTCAGCTACGCCAACGAGGGCGGCACCGAGCAAAGCAAAGCAGTGACGCCGAGCACGTATGGCTGGGTGCGTCTGGAAGACCAGAGCACCGGCGAAGGCAAACTTGCCGCGAAGGATAAAGGCTTCAGCCTCGCTTTCGAGCGTCCGGGCACCTACAACCTGACCTTGAAAGATCAACACGGTCGCGTTCTCGGTGCTACCGGGCATGCGGTCACTGGCGATGGCGTCAAAGCGGTACCAGGTACCGTGGAAATCGTCCTCGACAAGCCTGAATACAAGGCCGGCGATGAAGCGCTGGCTTTGATCACGTTCCCGGAACCGGTCAGTGATGCATTGCTCTCGCTGGAGCGTGACAAGGTCGAAGCCACTGCGCTGCTGGCCAAGGGCGGCGACTGGCTGAAACTGGAAAAACTCAGCGACACCCAATACCGCGCGCGCATCCCGGTGAAGGATAACTTTGCGCCGAACCTGACCTTCTCCGTGCTCTACACCAAGGGCGGTCAGTACAGCTTCCAGAACGCCGGGATCAAAGTGGTCGCGCCGCAAATCGACGTAGCGATCAGTACTGACAAAGCGGTGTACCTGCCGGGCGACACGGTCACGGTTGACCTGACCACGCAGTTCGCCGGCAAAGCAGTGCCGGCGCATCTGACCGTCAGCGTCGTCGACGAAATGGTCTATGCGCTGCAACCGGAAGTCGCACCGACCATCGACCAGTTCTTCTATCACCCGCGCCGTAACAATGTGCGCACCAGCGCCAGCTTGTCGTTCATCAGTTACGACGTCGCGTTGCCGGGCAGCCCTGGCGCACCGGGCAAAGCCAACCGCAGCGAACGTGGGGTGAAAGTGCTGGAGCGTCCGCGTCGTGAAGACGTCGACACCGCCGCGTGGCAGCCGGAGTTGTTGACCGGTGTCGACGGCAAAACCCGCTTCACCTTCAAGATGCCGGACTCGCTGACCCGCTGGCGCATCACCGCCCGCGCCATCGCCGATGACGGTCAGGTCGGGCAGAAGAAACAGTTCGTCCGTTCGGAAAAACCGCTGTACCTGAAGTGGAGCGGCCCGAGCAAATTCCGCAAGGGCGATCAGCCGCAACTCGGTGTGTTCGCCTTCAGTCAGGCCGAAAAACCAGTCAAGGCTGAACTGGTCACTCACTATGCTGGCGCCGAACAACGCCTGCCGGTGACCCTCAACAACGGCATCAATTACCTGCCGCTGCCGGCGTTCGCCTTGGCTTCAGGCGAATGGACAGCGGAGTTGGTGCAGGACGGCAAGACCGCCGACTCCCTCGCTGTGCGCCTGAGTGCGACCGGTGACGGCTGGCAAGTGACGCAGACGCAGAGCCTTGATGTCGCCAGTGGTGACACGCCGTTGAGTCTGCCGGCCGACGCCACGGATATTCGCCTGCGCCTGGATGACAGCCCGCAAGCGCTGTTCCGTTCGGCACTCGATGATCTGCTCAGCTATCCGTATGGCGGCGTCGAGCAGACGGCCAGCCGTTTACTGCCGTTGAGCATCGCTTATCCATCGCTGGCGTCGAGCCCGCAGATCCGCGATCGCTTGCGCCTGATCATGCAAAACAGCCGTCTGCGTCTGGTGCAAATGGCCGGGCCATCGGCGAGTTTCACCTGGTGGGGTTACGACGGTGAGCCGGATGCGTTCCTCACGGCCTATGCCTATTACGCCGACTTTAACGCCAGCTATGTGCTGGAACTGAGCTTGCCGCCGGAGCATTGGCAGCGCGTGCTGGAGGTTTACGCCAAGCAAGCGCCGAACACGCCGTTGCTGCAACGGGCGCTGATTCTGTCGTTTGCCAAGCAGATGCATCTGCCGGTGAACACGCTGCTCAGCGGTTTGATGGACGATCTGGCCAAGGCCGGTGAAGGCAATGTGCAGACGCTGATGGACGATGGCGAAGACAGTCTGGTGATGAGCGATCCGGATTCGGCGCTCGGTCTGGCGGCGGCGCGGGTGCTGACCTCAGCGCTGGCCACGCAGTCGAAAGTGGCCTTGCCGGATGCATTCAATCGTCAGGTGGGCGCTGCGCAACAGCGTCTGTCGGTCAGTTCGCAGCCGTTTGCCGAAGCCTTGAACCTGTCGTTGCAGCCGTTCGATCAAGCGCGTGCGCAAGCGCTGCTGCAACGTCTGCTGCCGCAACAATCGACCTTGGAACGCGCGCTGGCGCTGACCTGGCTGCAACGCAGCATCGCCCAGGCGTCACCGACCATTGCACTGACGCCGGGTGAAGGCTGGAAGAAAAACTACGGCGCCAGCGGCGAAATGTATTGGACTTGGCAAGGCGCGACGCCAGTGCCGAGCGTGTTGACCGTATCCGGCACGCAAGAGCGTCCGCTGCGCGCGGCGTTGAGCTTCCAGACTCAGCAGCCGGCGGTCGATCCGATGGCCGTGACCATCACCCGTCGCCTGTCGCGACTGGTGCCGGGCGAGGAAGCCTTCACCTTCAAGCTTGAGCCGGTCGGGACCAAGCCGCTGTCCAGTGACAGTCTGTATCTGGACGAAGTGATCCTCACCAGCAAAGCGCCGAAACCGCTGCGCTACGGCATGCTCGAAGTGCCGTTGCCGCCGGGCGCCGATGTCGAGCGCACGACGTGGGGCATCAAGTTGCAGGGTAAGGATGGCACCGAGCCGACCGCGCTGGAGAAGGCGCGTTTCGAACCGGGGCAACTGGCTTACGCGGTGCCGGTCGATGCATTGAGCGGCGAGTTGCGCCTGCGCCATCTGGTGCGTTTCTCGCAGAAGGGCCAGTTCAACCTGCCGCCGGTGCGCTTCACCCAGATTTACGCGCCGCAGCATCAGGCCCAGGAAGCGAAAGCCGCCCTCGGTCAGGTCACGGTCAACTGACATGAGCCGGCCGCTGCTGTGGCTGCTGATGTGTGTGATCCCTGCGCTGGCGACAGCGCAGGATGAGCCGTTGCGCGTGGCCTTTAAGGGCGAGTTGTTATCGTTGAGTCAGACGCAACTGATCAAGCGTGAACCGTTGCCGTCGTCACTGGATACGCCGTTGGGCAGCCTGTGGAAGTTGTTTGTCTACGCGTGGCTGGTCGATACAGGTGCTCGGGAACCGGCGTATGAGTGTCGCGGGCAGTCCAAGGAAGAAGTCTATTGCTGCTCGGCGGGCGGCAAGATAGAGCGTGATCAGGCGCTGGTGAAATCCTGCGGCTTGTATTTCGAGCCTGCGCGATTGGGCATTACGGCGACGGATTGGCGAACGTATTGGCAGGCGCGACAGGCGCCATCGTGGTTGCTGGATTTGCCGTCGGTGCAACCGGCGCAACGGGTTTCCGTGGTTGAACTGCTGAAGGTCCTGGCCACTTTGCCGGCGCAGGATCAGGCGCGTCGAGTGCTGCTCGACGTGGTGCTGAACGCGGCGGACGGCAATGTCGTCGGTGAACTGGGCGGGCGTCTGCGGGTGAAAACCTGGAGCTGGCTCGGCGATCAGGATGCGCAATCGCGTCAGGGTGGGTTTGCCGGTTGGACGGCGGATGGCTCGCCGGTCTGGGCAGGCGGTCGCGGCACCAGTCAGATGGTTTTGCGCCACTACGGGCAGGCGCTTGCGACCGTGCTGCCAGCGGCTTGGCCGGCAGAGGCGGGGCGTTGTGTTGAAGTCGGGTTGTTCTCGCGTTATCCGGTTACACGGGTTCTGACTGGTGAGCGGGTCGTGCCTTCCGGCCCTTTGCGTGGCGATTATCGCGTCGAATTCGCCAACGGCAACGCGCTGGATATCCACAGCGACGGCGAACTGTTTCTGCTCAACGACAAACTCGTCGCAAGGCTTGATCGCGAAGAATACGTCGCCCGCGTGCTGGAACGTGAAGCCAGACCCGAACCTGCCGAAGCGGCCAAGGCGCTGGCCGTAGCGATCCGCACTTATCTGCTGCAAAACGCCACACGCAACGGCGATTGCCTGAGCATCGACGACAGCAGCACTCGCCAACGCGTCGCACCGCGCCCGGCCTCCGCTGAATCGCGCAACATCGCTGCATGGACGGCAGACCTGGTGTTGGCCGGCAGCACTGTCACTTATCACTCCGATCAACCCGGCCCGGACAAACTCGCCTGGCAACAAGCCGTCGAGCAAGCTAATGCCGGTCAGCGCTATGACGCGATTCTGCTGCACGCCTACCCGCGCGCCAGTCTCAGCCGTTGGGACAACCCTGTCGCTTCCTGCGAAGCATTGCCCGCCGCGCAAGACTGGTTGCAAAAACAGCGTCGCGGCTGGCGTGCGAAGCTGGAAAGCGAAACCGGCTACGACGAAGTCAGCACATTCGCCGTATGCAAACTGGCCTTCGGCCGTCCCTTCGTCGACCGCGAACGCCAACGTATTTACGTACGTGGTGTGCTGACCCTGCAGGATCGCCTCGACCTGACCCACGAATATCTGCACCTGGCCTTTGAAGCACACCCCAACGGTCAGGATGAAACCTACATCGAAGGGCTCGCCCGTCACCTTTTGCTGGAATAGACCATGACACTTCGTTATCCACAGGTCTTGCTGCTGCTCTGCACGTTGACCGCGTTATCGCCGGCGATGGCCGCCGACAGCGTCAAACTCGACACCCCGGTCGGCGGCTGGCGTAGCGGCGCACCTGAAGGCGAGGGCGAAAGCTTCCGCCAGACCGTCAACTACCCAGCCTCGTCGGTTAACACCCCGGTCGGCCAAGCCAACACCGCGCGCATAAGCGGTGAAATCAAAGCCACACCAAAGAACAATGAGCCCGGGCGGCTGATCGTCAACGGCGTGAGCATGCCGCTGAAAATCGACGACAGCGGCCGCTTCGATCGTCCGTTTTCCTTCCCCAACGGCAGCAACAGCGTCGAAGTGCGCAGCCCTGACGGCCAACAACGCCATCGCACACAATTCCTCAACACCAGCGGCGGCGCCACCCCGGCCAAGCTGCGCGTGCTGCTGGCCTGGGACAGTGACGGCACCGACCTCGACCTGCACCTCGTCACCCCCGACGGCGCACACATCTGGTACGGCAACCGTACCGCCGCCAACGGTGCCGCGCTCGACGTCGACGTCACCACCGGCTACGGCCCGGAAATTTTCGCCATGCCGGCGCCGATCAAAGGCCAGTACCTGGTGTATGTGAACTACTTTGGGGGTGGCTATCGCGGGGATGACGAGGGTGGCGATGAACCGGTGCAGGCGCTGACCACCGCGCAGGTGACGGTGATTACCGAAGAGGGCACTCCGAACGAGAAAATGGAGACGTTTCTGATCCCGATGCGCGCGGTCGGCGAACTGACGCTGGTGAAGTCGTTCAGTTATCCGTGAATCAACGGATCAGTCAGGAAAAACACCGCACAGCGCATTCCCTTCGTAACCGTGAACGATCGGCCCCAGCACCATGAGTGGGCCGCAGGCGTAGAGCGGGGATGGCACTGATTGTCGGGTGTTGAGCAGAACGGTCTCCCTCCCGAACTCGTCACTGCCGAAGGATTGCTCGGAGTACGAGTGGCAGACCGGCAGCTTCAAGGGCACCGGAATCACCAGCGCCCAGACAGTGATTCCGCACCATTCGCGGGTGGGCGTCGATGTTGCTGTTCGGGTGATTTGTGGGGTGATTGAACGGTAACTTTGCGCTCGGTATGCGTCGGTTTTCAGTGTGACTTTTTCTGGCAGGGAGATGCCTACTCCGACACACCCGGTCAAGCAGAGGCACAGGGTTGTTGCGGCAACGGATTTCAGCTGTGAGTTCAGCGTGCGGGGAATCAATGTCTAACTTCCTTGTGGAGCGTTGCTCGGATTTATAGCCCGGCCAACCGTGTTGGACGGCTACTTCAAAAGGGTTTTTACGCCAGCCCCAGATACAACGAGCGCAACGTCTGCACCCGGTTGCGCCCCTGATGCTTGGCGCCGTACAGCGCCTGATCCGCCTCCGACAGCAGACGCGACAGGTCGTAACCCGATTCACGGGTAGTGACCACGCCGATACTGACGCTGAGCAGCCCCGGTTCCAGAATGGAGAGTCGGGCGAAGGAGTGACGGATTCGCTCGGCAGTCTCCAGTGCAGTCGGCTCATCGCATGCGCAGAGCAGACAGGCAAACTCCTCGCCACCGATGCGCCCGAATACATCCTCTTTGCGCACGCTTTCCGTCAGGACTTCGCTAAACGCGATCAACGCTTGATCGCCGACAGGATGGCCGTAGGTGTCGTTCAAACGCTTGAAGTGATCCAGATCGCAAAGGAGTAACGCCGCCGGTTCGGCCCGCTGCTGACAGCTGTCCAGCAAGTGACTGGCGTGCTGCATGAAGGCGCGACGATTGCCGATGCCGGTCAACGGATCGCTGAACGCCGCGGCCTTGAGCTTGAGTTCGGCGCGTTCCTTGACCATCGCCAAGGTGATGTAGGCAATCCCGATGACATACAACATCGACTCGAAGAGCATGAATGAGAAAAACGGCACGCCTTCGCCACTGCCCAGCAACGCCTTGGTCACCGGCAGCCCGTCATCGGTCGCGCTGCGCACCGCATAGAAAAGGGTGTGCGAAACGGTCAGCACCAACGCCGGCATGAACGCAACGTCCAGGCTGTGACGGTTGCGCCAGAGTTCCAATGTCGTCAGCACGCCATACCCGAATGCCAGCAGAGAGTAGATCAGTACTCGATTCGCCATCGAGTCGTAAAAGGCGGGTATCAGGCACAACAGCAGCCAGACCACAGAACCCGCCAAAATGCCCGGCAGGTAGGGTTTGCGACCGGTCAGCGTGCGCATGGCCGTCCAGTTCATCGCGGCGCTGAGCAACAGCACAATGTTGCCGAAGATGATCGGAACGAAATCCACCCCGCGATCCCGCCAACTCACCAGCACCACGCCCAGCGCGCCCAACAGCATCATGCTGCCGAGGTAGGCCAGCGGCGGCTCGCGGGTTTCGCGATACCAGGCGTGCAGCGTCAACAGCCCCATCAAAAAGAAGACGAAGACGGAAACGACCAGCAGGGTCGGGATATGCAGGGCCATTCCATGGATTCCCGTGAGGCTCAATACCGGAATCCGGCCGGGGTCGGGGATGCGGGTAAAAACAGAGGGGGTGATTATGAGGCGGGATTTAGCACTGTGGGGGCTGAGTTTGGCAAGTGTTGGAATGTGAACACGAGGATTGCCTTGAGTGCGACAGACGACAGGGCAATGCGCAGCACCAATTGCCCTTTTTCGTTCCTGCGTCAGGCCGCCATGTTTGGGCTGAAGCTGCTGGAAGTCAGTCGTTCAATCGCAATCCTCAGAGCTTGATCGTCGAATAGCTTGTTTTTCCGTGCCGCAGCGCTGGAGCCACCATCCCATTTCATCAGCGCTTCGCGTAAAGCCGGAACGGTTGGCGCAACGCCTTCCTGAATCAACAACCAGTCGACCGTCGCTAGCAACTCCATGCCAAAAGGAGATTCAAAACCATCGATCAATTCGGCCGTGCGTTCCAAAGCCTGGGAGTACTCCTTGGCTTCAGTCTTGAGATAGGTCTGCAAAAATACTCTGCGATCTTGATCAAACCAAATCACGTCAGTGTTCTCCGCATCACTGATGCGCTTGGCGCAATGCAGATAACTGCCATCCAGATTGTTGAGCAGATGCTCCAATCGATTGGCATAGGGTCCGAATTTATGAGCGACGAATTTGAGATTCAGCGGGTTCTCAGTCCCCGGAAGTTTCTCGATTGCACGCTCAAGAAACCACGCCAGTTTTTGAATCTCGAGCAGGCTGCATTCCATGCCCAGAACCCAATAACGTCGCACCAGTTCTGCAATCAGCGCTCGTGCCGGAGTGAGCTGCTCCACACCGCTGCGTTTCGCAACGTTCAGATACTGATTGGAGGGTTCGAACACCAATACATCCACATCCAGATCACTCAGTACCTCAACTATTTGCTCGCGAACCTCGGCCCACTTCAGTCCACCATTACCAGCACCTAGCGGTGGGACGGCGACGGACTTTACGTCGTTTTCTATCAGGAAACGACGCAAGTCATGCAGACCCTCAGTGATCCAGGCCATTTGCGAGGGAGAGCGCCAATGACGTTTGGTAGGGAAATTCACGATCCAGCGCGGGCCATCGAGTTCATTGGTGGCCGTCACATGCATCTTGCCGGTTTCCACTTCACCGGCCTTGCACGCGGCTGCGTACAGTCGGTAATTCTGCGCAAAGCGTTCTTTGAACATCAAAGCGATGCCTTTACCCATCACACCCACGGTATTCACCGTGTTGACGAGGGCTTCGGTCTTGGCTTCCAGCAGGTTGCCTTGGGTGAATCTGATCATTGGAAATACCATTTGGGGCGCGCATGGACCGGCAACGTCAGGCCTCTAGCGGCAACGTCTGCTTCTATGCGTACTTTCATTGCATCGGTGTGGCACATGATGCCCAGTAGTCCCGTAATCGGTAAGTGATGGTGAATCAGTGCCTCAGCCTGATAACGCTCCATTTTGCGAGGATCATCAGGATCGCGCTTGAAGTCGCGTCGTTGAAGGATAGACCAGTCGATCCGGTCGAGATCCGCCAGATCGCTGTAATAGTCTGTCCAATTTGGGTAGGCATGTGCGTTTGTGAAGACAAACGGTAGGCCCAGCTCTACAACGCGATAAAGGCTGGAGACGAGAATGACGATCTCGTCGTTGGTGCGTTGCTGAACGCTCCAGCCTGAATGAATGTTCTGCATCATTACCGAGAAGGGCGTGAAGTAGAAGGGCACGTAGTCGGCCAGAACGCCTTCGGGTGCGATAGGCACCTGGCGTGAACGGCGTTTGTCGATCAAGTCGACGTTGCCGATGTTCACGTACTGAGGTGCCTGTACTTCCGAGTTCGCGCAATGCAGACCGTTATCCAGAATCCAGGGCAGGTTATCGCGATGGACGATACGCCAAATCAGAGCCTTCTCAGGATTCAGGCTGGTGTAGTTCATTGCGAAACATTCCCCGATTTATATGAACGGGTACATTAACATCCGCTTTTAGCATTTTTTCCAAGCACACAGCACCGACTTCAGAGTTCGGCGCAAATAGCATGATGAAGTCTTTTACTTTTACTACTTCAGGCGAAAGGCATTCCGCCATGCAAACACTTTTGCATTTGGAGTTCGAGTAGTCGCGCGCGTTCATCAGCTCCCAGTCGATCGCTTCGAACCCTTTGTCGTACTCAAGCAGCTCTATCTCATCACCGGCCAATGGGTGTCGAGGAATGATTTTCCATTCATTTTTTTGAGCAAATAATCTGCGAACGCAGATCAGCACAAACCTCTTGTCCGGATTGTCGCCCTGTACGCGTCCATCAAAAGGATTTTTGGCAAACCAGTGAAACGGTACGAAGCGGTCAAGCTCCAGCGTTTTGCGTTTCGTGAGAATCTCGGCATCTGCTACGTCAGCGAAATCAGTGAGGTCGGCCCTAGGTTTTAAACCATCACGGAAAATGCTCTCCAAATTTTCAACGGAGGTGAGGTGATAGAGAAGAAACTGGTCCTCGATTTTCTTTTTTTCTTTGACGTCCGACATAGTGGTCTCCTTGACCTGCACATCAACCTAAACTGAATTCAGTCCCGGCCTTGCCCCGCGCTGATGTAACCCTCGATCCGTGGGGTTGGTAGAACAGTCGTTGCGATTCTAGTGTGCCATCACTTTTGACCACAAGCCCAGTATGGAAATTGGTTAGCAGGGTCAGGCAGCAAAACTCCTGAACTCACTCCTCATCAAAGTAATCGCGGTCCAGCGTCGGCAACCGCAACAAACGCGATGTCACGCCTACCTCATGATCCATCATCAGATGCACCAGTCGTGTCCCGTCTACCAACACAATGCCATCCACCGATTTAGCGAAGTCAACAGCGTGCGCCGTAAAGCCAGACGTGGTGATGAATACGCCGCGCTTAGCTTTCTGCCCAGCAAGCGCCCCATAGAACGCCTGCAGTTCAGGCCGGCCAACCGTGTTCTGCCAGCGCTTGGCCTGAACGTAAACCTTCTCCAGCCCCAATTTATCGAGCGAGATAATGCCGTCGATACCCGCATCACCGGAACCGCCGACACGTTGCAGATCATTACGACTGGCGCCGTAACCCAGGCGATGAAGCACATCCAGCACGATCACTTCGAAGCGGTTGGGGCTGACTTGCAGCAAGTTATCCAAAAGGTCGGCCGCCGTGGCATCGCGCAACTCCTTCAGCGCTCGCTCCAGTCGGTCGTCGGGGCTTTCGGTGGCAGAGGCTAGATCTGGCTCCGCATTCGGTTGGTCATCCAGTGGCTCAGCGTCAGGCGCGACCTTCAGCTTCACATTCATGTAGCCGATTGCCAAATGCTCCACGTCCTTGGCTGACAGTGGAAATGCATGCTCCTTGGCGTACTGCACTCCTGCGTCAGTCAACTTCCAATAACCGCGTTTGGCACTGCTGGAAAGACCGGCGCGCTTGAGACGATCGTGCGCCCAGCCAGATCGGTTCTTGTAGGTGGCCTGACCACTCGCGATCAGATCCTCACGCTGCTCTTCTGTTAATTGCAGTATTTTGGCTGCCGCCTCGTGGGCATCCCGAGCAATTGCACCATCGGGTTTTGTGGCGAGAAACCGCAGGATCGGTTCGATGAACTGATCGTAGGTTGGAACGGACATGGGCGCATCCCTGTGCTGATAGGTGTTTTTGAACTGACCGGCGGGCGAGTATAAATTAACCCTCGCTGAGGATGCCTTCGAGCGTTAGCGCTGATGCGGTGAAAGCGTAAGCCGCTGTGTCTCAGCACACTCACACATTGAATGGCTGACCGGAAAGGGTTTTGTCCTACAGAACATCCCTGCGCAATAAATTCCGCCGTCTGGCATACGCAAGCTTTGCCCAGGCGCTATCATCCCCCACTTTTTAGCGCCTGCTGATCGGGCGCGTGAGCTATGGAGCAACACACGGTGATCACCGGCGAACTCAAAAGCAAAATCGACGCAATCTGGAATGCCTTCTGGTCGGGTGGTATCTCCAACCCAATGGAGGTCATGGAGCAACTGACCTATTTGCTGTTCCTGCGTCGTCTGGATGAGTTGCACACCCTGGAAGAGAACAAGTCCAATCGTCTGAAACAGCCGATGGAGCGCCGTATCTTCCCTGAAGGCCTCGACGCGCGGGGCTGCAATTACAACGATTACCGCTGGTCGCACTTCAAGAACCTGGCCCCGGCGGACATGTTTGAAGTCATCGCCGATCACGTGTTCCCGTTCCTGAAAACCATCGGCAGCGATGACTCCACCTACAGCCACCACATGCGCGATGCGCGTTTCACTATTCCGACGCCGGGGCTGCTGGCCAAAGTGGTGGACTTGCTCGACGACATCCCGATGGATGATCGCGACACCAAGGGCGACGTCTATGAATACATGCTCGGCAAAATCGCCAGCGCCGGGCAGAACGGTCAGTTCCGCACGCCACGACACATCATTCAGTTGATGGTTGAACTCACCGCGCCGCAGCCGAACGACGTGATCTGCGATCCGGCCAGCGGTACTTGCGGCTTTTTGGTTGCGGCCGGTGAATATTTGCGTGAAAAAAATCCGAGTCTGCTACTGGATGCTGCACAGCGTGAGCACTTCCACCATGGCATGTTCCATGGCTTCGATTTCGATAACACCATGTTGCGGATTGGCAGCATGAACATGATGTTGCACGGGGTGGAGAACCCGGATATTCGTTATCGCGACTCTCTGGCGGAAAGCACTGCGGGAGAGGCTGAGCACTACAGCTTGATTCTTGCTAACCCGCCGTTTGCGGGGAGTCTGGATTATGAAAGTACGGCGAAAGATCTGCAGAAGATCGTCAAAACTAAGAAGACCGAGTTATTGTTTTTGGCGTTGTTTTTGCGTTTGCTTAAGCCAGGTGGTCGTGCGGCTGTGATTGTTCCTGATGGTGTGATGTTCGGGTCCAGTAAGGCGCATAAAGAGTTGCGTCGTATGATCATTGAAGATCATAAGCTGGATGGCGTCGTCAAATTGCCGAGCGGTGTATTCAAACCTTATGCGGGGGTAGCGACATCAATTTTGCTATTTACCAAAACCAATTCCGGAGGCACAGATAACGTCTGGTTTTACGATTTGCTAGCTGATGGTATGAGTTTGGATGACAAGCGCACGCCGCTTCTTAGTGATGATAAGTTAGGTGTGGCTCCTAGCGTTGTATTGAATGAAGGTGAACATGAGAAGAATAACTTGCCGGATGTGCTAGCGCATTGGCGTGAACGTAGAGGGGTAGAACTTGATCGTTCGCGTACGGCGCAAAGTTTTTGCGTGCCGAAAGCCGAAATTGCTGCTCAAGGTTATGATCTCAGCCTTAGTCGATACAAAGAGATGGTGCAAGATGAAGTAGAGTATCGCTCGCCGCGGGAGATATTGGCTGAACTCGATGCCCTTGACGAAAGCATCAGGTCGGAAATGCAGGAGATGCGGGGGCTTGTCGGGTGAAATACGACCAAAATATTGTTCGGCTTTGTGAGATCGCAGAGCTGAATCCAAAAGCAGTTCAGGATCTTGAGGATCAAGACCTTGTCTCTTTTCTCTCAATGGCTGCTGTGACAGTCGGGGGAGAAACGTCTGCTGGTGAAAGTCGTCCCTACTCTGAAGTTAATAGAGGCTATACAGCTTTTGAAAATGGTGATTTATTAATCGCGAAAATTACACCTTGTTTTGAAAATGGAAAAATTGCTCAAGCAAGGATCGCTAATAAATATGGGTTTGGATCTACTGAGTTTCACGTAGTAAGACCTGATAGTAGTCAGGTGAATTCTAGATATCTTTTGTATTTTTTGCGTCAGTGCAGCGTTCGTCTTGCAGGGGCGCGAAAAATGACTGGGAGCGCAGGGCATCGGCGCGTGCCAATAAGTTTTTTTTCAGATTTACAGGTTTTTTTGCCTTCATTGTTCGAGCAAAATAGAATCTCTGAAGCTTTAGCTGGGCTAGATGGGGTGCGTGCAAAGTGTCGTAAAGCTCTAGAGTTGCTGTCTGAACTTTATGAGTCATTGTTCTTTAATATGTTTTTTAATCGGGATGCGTTAGGTTGTGAATATCCGGCAGTAGAGCTAGGGCAGCTGTTGAAGTTTAAAAGTGGGAGCTTCTTGCCCGCCTCCGAAATGTCATCTAATGGTCTGTATCCTGTTTATGGGGGGAATGGTACTAGCGGCTACCATGATGAGTATATGTTTGATGATCCCAAGATTGTAATTGGGAGGGTTGGTGCATATTGTGGTTGTGTACATATGTCGTCCCCGTTTTCGTGGGTTACAGATAATGCATTGTATGTAAGCGGGTTGCGTGATGGGTTGTCGGTGGAGTATGTGTATTTTGCTCTGAAGTATGCGAACTTAAATCAATATGCTAGCAAGTCTGGACAGCCTCTTGTTTCGGCTGGGCGACTTAGCCGAGTGAAAATTTCAGTTCCTCCAGTTGAGCAGCAACAGAAGTTTGTGAATATATGCCGCAAATTAGATAGTCAAGTATTGCTGCAACGGACTCGTTTAAATCTACTAGATAGCCTTTTTTTGTCCGTCCAACACCGTGCTTTCCGAGGCGAACTCTAATTCATGCGCGGCTCCATGCTCCCAGTCTGGTCTCGAACCTGGCGCGAGCTCTGGAGCCCCTTGACGCGTCACGGATCGGCGCCTGCCGATCTGTTCTGCGAGTTGTACCGGGCGTTGATGCCTGCCTTAAAAACGCCCCCATCCATGGCCGCGCTGGCCGAGATCATCGACGACCCGCCTCAGAGCGTTCGAGCCTTCCGGCAGATCTGCGCCGATGACCTGATCGACGAATCATCTCTGCTGAGCTTCTTGCAAACCGCCTACGAAGTGCTCGACGAACTGGCCGGCGACGCACTGGCCAATGCGTATTTCAATCGCCTGTCCAACTTCATCGATACCTACAACCTGAACTACGAACTACGCCGCCCCTGTCGCTTGTATCCGACGGTTCCCGGCCTGTTCGCCAATCTGGTTCAAGGCCTGCGCAACAGCAACGCCGAGCATCCGCACCTGCATACCCTGCAAAGGGATTTTGACGAAGCCTTCCGCGACCTGCACGACAGGGGCGGTGAAGGGCGGATCAAAACCTGCCTGCAGAAACAGATCAATCTGCTGGAAGCCCTCGGTCGCAATAATCCGCAGGTCAATGAATACGCACTGTCGAGCATCTGCGACCAACTCCCGCACTGGCCCCACGCCAAGGTTCGCCAAGCGCTGAAAAGTCTCTATGGTTTCACCTGCGACTATCCCGGCATCCGCCATGGCGGTAAGCCCGGTAGCGTGGAAGGCAATATAGAGATGCGCGATATGCTGGCACTTTGTATCCTATTCACCGGATTCACCCCCTACCTGACCGATCGGCTGGACGTTGCCGCCATATTTCAAGGACGTTGATATGAGTAACTTTGCCTTCTTGCGCGCTGAATGGCCCGGGTTGCATGCCGAGGCGCTGAAGGCTGAAGCCAATGTGCTGGCGGATCCGCGCACGTCCTGCTTCTACGCCCGGCGCACGCTGGAGTTGTTGGTGGCGTGGCTGTTCAAGGCTGATCGCAGTCTGAAGCTGCCGTACAAAAGCGACTTGTCGGCGTTCCTGTTTGAGCCAACATTCAAGACCCTGACTGGGCCGATGCTCCACGCCAAAATGGAAGTCATCCGCAAGCGCGGTAACGATGCCGTGCACAGCGCCCGGCAAGTGCGCGAGCAAGATGCCAAAGCGGTGCTGAGTGAACTGTTTCATGTGGCCTATTGGTTGGGGCGGCATTACGCACGCAGCGCGGCGGGCAAACCCGATGGCGCGCTAAAATTCGACACGGCGCTGTTGCCCAAGCCGCCGCAAGTCGCCGCCACGCAAACTCAAGCGCAACTGCAAAAGCTTGAACGCGAACTCGCTCAACGAGACGCCGCGCTGTCGCAAGCACAGAAGAAAAACGCCGCGCTGGATCAAGAACTGGCCCAGCTACGTGCTGATGTGGCCGCTGCCAAAGCCGCCAACGCCAGTCAGCCGGATAACCACGATTACAACGAAGCACAAACCCGTGATTTGTTTATCGATCAGTTGCTGCACGAGGCAGGCTGGCCACTGAATGCCGCCCGTGATCGTGAGTTTGAAGTCGCGGGCATGCCGAACAGTAAAGAACAAGGTTTTGTCGATTACGTGCTGTGGGGCGACGACGGCAAGCCGCTGGCGTTGATAGAAGCCAAACGCACGCAGCACGATGCCCGCAAGGGGCAGCAGCAGGCCAAGTTGTACGCCAATTGCCTGGAGGTGATGTTCGGCCAGCGCCCGCTGATCTATTTCACTAATGGCTACGAACACTGGCTGTGGGACGACTTGCTTTACCCGCCGCGCCTCATTCAGGGCTTCCACAAGAAGGCCGAATTGGCGCTGCTGATTCAACGTCGTAGCAGCCGCAAGAAGTTGGGTGAGGCGACGATTGACCCGCTCATTGTCGAGCGGCACTACCAGCAACGGGCCATTCGCCGTATTGGTGAAACCTTCGAGCAGGATCACCAGCGCAAAGCGTTGGTGGTCATGGCGACTGGGGCCGGCAAGACCCGGACAGTCATCGCTTTGAGCGATTTGCTGATGCGCTGTAATTGGGCCAAACGCATTCTGTTTCTGGCCGATCGCGTGGCCTTGGTCAATCAGGCTGCGAACGCGTTCAAGAAGTTTTTGCCCAACGCGGCGCCGGTCAATCTGGTGACCGAGAAGAACACCGAGGGCCGCGTCTACGTCTCGACCTACCCAACGATGATGGGGCTGATCGATGAAAAGCAGGAAGGGCAGCGGCGCTTTGGTGTCGGCCATTTCGATCTGATCATCATCGATGAGGCGCACCGTTCGGTTTATCAAAAATACGGCGCGATCTTTTCCTACTTCGATGCGTTGCTGGTTGGCCTGACGGCGACGCCTAAAGACGAAATCGATCGGAATACTTACAGCCTGTTCAACCTTGAAAGTGGCGTCCCAACCGATGCCTACACTTTGGATGATGCAATCGCTGAGGGTTATCTGGTCAAACCGCGTGGGGTTTCTGTGCCGCTGAAGTTTCAGCGCGAAGGGATCAGCTACGACGAACTGTCTGAAGAAGAGAAAGACCAGTGGGACGAGCTCGAATGGGGCGAGGAGCAAGAAGTCCCGGACGAGGTCAGCGCTGATGCGGTCAACCGCTGGTTGTTCAATACCGACACGGTCGACAAGGTGTTGCAGACGCTGATGGAGCGCGGCCACAAAGTGGCGGGCGGCGATCGGTTGGGCAAGACCATTATTTTCGCCAAGAACAACGCACATGCTGAGTTCATCGCCGAGCGGTTCGACGCGAGCTATCCGGACAAGAAGGGCGCTTTCGCTCGGGTGGTGACTTACAAAACCGATTACGCACAATCCTTGATCGATGACTTCTCGATCAAGGACAAAGCGCCGCACATTGCCATTTCCGTGGACATGCTCGACACCGGTATTGATGTGCCGGAAGTGGTCAACCTGGTGTTCTTCAAGATCGTTCGCTCCAAAGCCAAGTTCTGGCAAATGGTCGGACGTGGTACGCGATTGTGCGACGACCTGTTCGGGCCAGACCAGGACAAAGAGGACTTCTTCATCTTTGATTTCTGCCAGAACCTGGAATATTTCAACCAGAACCCTGAGCCAACTGAGGGCACGTTGAGCGAGCCACTGGGGCAGCGTTTGTTCAAAGCGCGTTTGCAGATGTTGGCGGCGCTGGATCGACGCCGAAACAGTGTTGATGCCAAAGAGTCTTGTGGCACCTATTCGGTCATCTATAGCGACGATGAACTTCGAGCTGACATTGCTCGTGGGTTACACGAGCGCGTCAGTGCGATGACGCTTGATAACTTTGTGGTTCGACCAAAGCGTTACTGGGTTGAGCGGTTCTCCGCTGCCGGTATCTGGAAAGATCTCGGTGACAACCAACTGCAGGAGCTTGCCGAGCATCTGTCCGGGCTACCCACCCAGTTGGCGGAAGAGGATGAGGAAGCCAAGCGCTTCGATCTTTTGCTGCTCAGACTGCAGCTATGTGTTCTCAATGCAGAGCCAGGCTTCGCCAACTTGAGCGAAAAGGTTCGGGAGCTGGCTGAGGCGCTGTTGGGCCAAAGCAACATCCCGGCGATTGCTGAGCATTTGCTGATGGTCGAGGCCGTAGCGAGTCAGGAGTGGTGGGAAGACGTAACGGTGTCGATGCTGGAGCAGGCGCGTCGCAAACTGCGCAGTTTGATCAAGCTTCTGGAAAAAGGGCGAGGCGTTCGCGTCTATACCGATTTTGAGGATGAGTTGGGGCAAATCGACGAAGTGATCATGCCTTCGATGGTGAATCCTGCGAGTTTCGAGCGTTTTCGTGACAAGGCCCGCGCGTTCCTGCGGGCGCATCAGGATCATTTGTCACTGCAGAAGCTGCGACGTAATCAACCGCTGACTGCGCTGGATCTTGAAGCGCTTGAGCAGATGCTGGTTGAGAGCGGTGGCGGTGCTGGGGAAATCAGCCGCGCCAAGGAACAAGCCAAAGGGTTGGGGCTATTCATCCGCTCGCTCGTAGGCTTGGATCGCGATGCTGCATCTGATGCTCTTTCGGAGTTCTTGGCTGGGAAATCATTCAATGCCAGTCAAATCGAATTCAGTAATTTGGTGATTCAGCATTTGACAGAACATGGGGTGATGAGCGCAGCCTTACTCTATGAATCACCCTTCACAGACATCACGCCTAGTGGGCCAGACGGATTGTTCGCTCCTGAAGACGTTGACAAGCTGATTGTCGCACTGAAGGCTGTAGAGTCGGCTGCGTTGGTTGCTTGATCTCTGTTGTTAGTAAATTGAAAGAGTTTCTCGAAACTATCTAAGGACTAGATGTATGAGTGCTGTTGGCGAAGACGTTATTCGAGATAATTTGAAAGAAAACTTAGCTGTTCTTGAGTCTGGGCTCGTACTCGTTGATGATGAGGTTTTTGTCAGGGGGCGTGAAGGCTCTAGCGGATTTATTGATATTTATGCTAGGGATGAATGTGGCTCTCACGTTTTTATAGAGCTAAAGCGCTCCGAGTCGTCAGCTCGGGAAGCTTTGCATGAGGTTTCAAAGTATATCCAGTCGAGTGGCTTGGAAGCGCATGAGTGCCGAGTGTTTATCGTGTCGACAGTATGGAAAGAGTTAGCTTCTTCTTTGCCGTTGTTTCAACGTGAAACGGAGTATTCGATAGAAGGGTATGAACTCGAGGTTGATGATAATGGCGTTCCGCTGAGTTCAAAACGATTTGATCCTGCGACTGCTCCAGTTTATCGCCTAGAGTATCATAATGAGCACCAACAGATTGTATTTGAAGATTTGGAAGCGGCGCGGAGTGCCTTTGATACTCTAAAACGTTACATTGATCGATTTGCTGTTCCTGTTGTAATTGCAATTTTTGTTAATCCCAATGAACTCGAACACGTGAAAGCCAGGGTTTATCTCGCCGCGCTGCGAGACTGGGATGAGCCCACCATTGGTGAGGCTGATAAGCTTATCCAGCAGACAGGCATAAAAAGTGGAAGAGAGCCAATTGATGGTCCATTCAATGTGTATGAAGATTATTTGTTCGCACTAACGAGGATCCTGCCAAAAGAGTTTTTAGAGACGGATAGAGGAACTCCGAACAAATTGGCTTCATATGACTCGCTCTGGGGGGTGAATAAGGTCTCCTTTTCTAAGGAGTTGGCTCGTCGCTTTCCTCTCCACTCCGTATCAGACTTTATTCAAAGTGCATCGCTAAAAAAAGCTGGTGGAAAGGACTGGCTGGATATTATTTTTAAATCTCAGCATAAGGCCGCCTACGGTAAGCATCTGAAAAGTATTGATGCTTTTACACGTCATCAGCCGTCATGGAATAAGCTTATCTTAAGGACTATAGAAGAGTTTGAGGAAAAGTGCGAAGGCATTAAAGTTGATATTCAAATTTTCGATCCGCGGAACGTGATAGCTAGTTTGGTAGGGTTTCATAAAGATGGAGATGATTCACATCTTCCGAGGTACGCTCTGACCATTTGGGATTCGGCGGGGGGTGAACTGATTTCACTTTGTGGGAGTTATATTTGGAATGGTCAAAGGTTGAAACTGTCTCCGGAGAAATTATTTGCTGCGCTGGGGGTGAAGTACATTTCCCATCTTTCATTTGGACGCGCAGGAAAAGACTTCGAGATTTGTGATGCGCTTGGTTTGTCCTATGCATCTTTTCAGATTTCCCCCGAACCTACTTTATATACAAATAATGGTGCGAGTGATGATTTTATGAGTTTTTATAAATCGCATACGAGATGGATCGAGAGAGTTACCAGAGGTGTAGCTTCTTATAAGCTAGGGTGAGTATAGAGATTATTTCAGACATTAAAAAGCCGGCTTGTGGCCGGCTTCTCGGGGACTGGCTTGGCCTATTTTTGGTAAGCCTTGCCAGCCTTCAAAACGTACATCCGGATCTGCGTCCGGCTGTGGGACTTGGTCAGACGTTGGTCTGCCGCGTCGGGCGCTCTCTGAGCCGCGGGGCGGGTCGATGCGCAAATGTGGGGCGCAGGATACTGAGTTTTGCTGCGAATTCCCAGTCTGAAGTGCGGTTTAGAGCGACTGCTGTAGTAGGTATTGGGGATTTGTACTGTATTTCAGGGCCTCATCGCGAGCAGGCTCACTCCTACAGGGGGAGGTGCTGGCCGTCAGATCAGAGGAACGGCACCACCGGCCGGCGTTTGCCCGCGGTCGACCACCAGAACACCCAGCCCAATATGTGAATCCTTTGCTCTTCAATTTGCGCCGGGCGGAATACTTCGTCCGGGTATTCGGCGTTGTTGTGGCTGCGCAGCCGTAAGCCGTTGCCGGGCATGCGGTGCAGGTATTTGATGCGCAGCATGCCGTCGTGTTCGATGGCGTAGATTTCGCCGTCGACGACTTGGGTCAGGCCACGGTCGATGGCGACGACGGAGCCGTCTTCGATGCGTTCGGCCATGCTGTTGCCGATCATGTGCGCGCAGATGGCGTCGGTGTGTCTGACTTCGAGTTGATCGAGGTGGTTGCGCAGCAGGCGGATGGATTGGTCCGGGTCCTGGATGACGTGGGTTTTGCCGGAGCCGTCGGTGAGCGGCGTTTCCTTGAAGAACAGCAGATTGATGTCGTTGGGATCGATGACGGTGTAGACGCCACGGATGGCGTGGGCGTCGAAGGTGTCGCCGTTGCTGGCAGGCGCGTTCAGGCTCGGCGCTTCTTTGTTGCCTTCGCCGGTTTTCAGCCATTCGCTGTTGACGGACAGCAGGCGTGAGACTTCTTCCATGCGATACGCCGGGACGCCCCGGGTGTACCAGTTGTGGACATTTTGGGCTTCCGTGCCCCAGAACTTTGCGAAACCCGTGGTCGAGATGTTCGCTGCTTCCAGGAGTGCCCTGAATCTTGGACCGCTAGTGTTCTTTCTCATAAACACGGAGTCTACGGCCGTGCCAGAGCCGTTTGAATAAACCGGGCGTTCAAAAACGGGCTGAATTTTGCGACGGGATGTAAGACGTTCTTGTGGGAAATTACACAGGTTAAAACTTTTCTGTAGTCCGTCGTAAACGCCTTGTTTAAGACGACCTTTCTCGAGCATAAAAAACCCCGGATCGACCGGGGTTTTCTTCAAGCGGACTGCGGGTCAGGGCAATTAGCCCTTGTAGGCAGCAACCGACTTGGTGATCGCGTCGCGGGCGGCGTCAGCACCGGCCCAGCCTTCGATCTTGACCCATTTGCCTTTTTCGAGATCTTTGTAGTTCGCGAAGAAGTGCTCGATCTGCTGGATCAGCAGTGGCGGCAGGTCGGTGTATTCCTTCACGTCGACGTACAGCTGGGACAGCTTGTCGTGTGGCACTGCGATAACTTTGGCATCGCCGCCGCCGTCGTCGGTCATGTTCAGGATGCCGACTGGACGGGCGCGGATCACCGAGCCTGGCGCAACCGGGTAAGGGGTTACAACCAGCACGTCGAGGGGATCACCGTCGTCAGCCAGGGTGTTCGGGATGTAACCGTAGTTGGCCGGGTAGAACATTGGGGTGGCCATGAAACGGTCAACGAACAGGCAATCGCTGTCTTTGTCGATTTCGTATTTGATCGGCGCGTGGTTGGCCGGGATCTCGATCGCGACGTAGATGTCGTTCGGCAGGTCTTTGCCAGCCGGAATCTTGCTGTAGCTCATTGGGCGTTGCCCCCGTAGTTGACCAAAAACACTTGGCCGGATTGACCAAAAAGTGGCGGCGATTATAGGCATATTCCTACGCCGACGCCACGTACCAGAAGTCGTGCAGCGCTTAGTCGTGCGCCTGATAGACCGGGTCGCTGGCCTGAAGTTGCCGCAACCTGCCCAACGGGTCCTGACGGTAGAAAAGCTGCAGTTGCGCATAGACCTGTGGATAAGCCTCGTGCAGCAGATCTGGAGCGCTGAAGAAGTATTCGCTGGTGACCGCAAAGAATTCCGCCGGGTTTTCGGCGGCGTAAGGATCGATGGCCGTTTCGGCATCGGGGTTACGCTCAAGCTGGCCATCAAGATCGTCATAAGCAGCCTGCATGACCTCGGCCCAGTCGCTGACGCGCATGTCGGCGTGCAGCGGGGGCAGGCCGTTGGCGTCGCCGTTGAGCATGTCGAGCTTGTGCGCCAGTTCGTGGATCACCAGGTTGTAACCTTCCCAGCCACCACTGGCCATCACGCCTGGCCAGGCGAGGATGATCGGCCCTTGTTGCCAGGCCTCGCCACTGTGCTCGCCATCCCACTCATGCTCGACACCGCTGGCATCGCGGTGACGCTGCGGGCTGAGGAAGTCATCGGGGTAGAGGACGATTTCGTGGAAACCCTGATACCAGTTCAAATCACCGAGGTTGAGCAGTGGCAATTGCGCCTGAGCGGCGAGCAACAGGCGTTGCTCCTGATGCAGCTCGACGCCGGGCAGGGCGGTCAGATGTTTTTCTTCGAGGAACAGCACGCACGCTTCGCGCAGCCATTGGTCTTGCGCGTCGGTGATGCCGTCAAGAAAGCTCAGGTGATCGCGCACCCGTTGCCACATATCGTCGGCAATCGGGTGCTTCGCCAGAATGCGCCGGCGTCGCCAGGCGCTCAGCGACCACATGGGCTTAGTGCGATTCGGCTTTGCTGCCGCTGAAACGGCTGCGAACCACGCCAAGGATCATCGGCACCAGCGACAGCAGGATGATCGCCACAACCAGCAACGACAGGTTTTTCTTGATGAACGGAACGTTGCCGAAGAAGTAGCCCAACGTCACCAGGCCGCCGACCCAGAGAATGGTGCCGAGCACGCTGAAACCAAAGAAGCGCGGGTACGGCATTCTTGCCACACCAGCGACGAACGGTGCGAAGGTACGAATGATCGGCAGGAAGCGCGCCAGAGTCACGGTCTTGCCACCGTGCTTGTCATAGAAATCGTGAGTCTTCTGCAGGTAATCGCGGCGGAAGATTTTCGAGTTCGGGTTGCTGAAGAGTTTTTCCCCGGCCGTTCGTCCGATCACGTAGTTGGTGCTGTCACCGAGTATCGCCGCGAGCATCAGCAGACCACCGAGTAGTACCGGGTCCATTCCGCCACCCGCCGCTACGGCGCCGGCGATGAACAACAGCGAATCACCCGGCAGGAACGGCATTACCACCAGTCCGGTTTCGCAGAAGATCACCAAAAACAGAATGGCGTAGATCCATGGCCCGTAGTTGGTTACCAGCATGTCGAGGTAAACATCGAGATGCAGGATAAGGTCGAGCGGGTTGAAATCCATGGAGGCACCTGTGTGTCGGCCCGACTCAGCGGGTCTGTGCGGGTGAATCGGGTGTAAGCCTACAGTGAGGTGTAGTTTTTCTTACAAGCCGGAAAGATCGCGATTATACGGTCTGAGAGTTGAAAAGCGTGTTGGTTTTGTAGCGAGGGATGTCGGGCGTGAATATTTGTCAGGAAGGCAGGGCGGATGGGTAAGGCGAAAAGATCGCAGCCTTCGGCAGCTCCTGCAGGCTGCGATCTTTTGCTGTCAGAGTTCGTCGCTGATCGGCAATACGTAGTTCTTGAACTCGGTGTCTTCCTTGAACCCGATGGATTCGTAGGTTTTCTGCGCCACTTCGTTGTTGCTGCTGGTGGAGACGCGCATGCGCACGGCCTGGGTTTCCTTGGCCATTTTCTTCGCGGTGCGGATCAGGTTGTCGGCGACCAGTTGGCGACGGGCGTCTTCGGCGACATAGATGTCGTTGAGGATCCAGACGCGCTTGAGTGACAGCGAAGAGAAGCTCGGATAAAGCTGACAGAAACCCATCAGTTTCTTGTCGTCATCGTCGGCCAGGGCCAGATAGATCACAGACTCCTTGCGGCGCAGGCGTTTTTCGAGAAACGCGCGGGAGGAATCCGGGTAAGGCAGGGAACCGTAGAACTCGCGATATTTGACGAACAACGGAGTCAACAAATCCAGATGTTCGAGGGTCGCTTGAATAATCCGCATGATAGGTCTCGTCTTCAAGTGGCTGTCTTCAACTGCTCTGACGGCGATGGGAAACCCTGGCGGCCGTGCATCGATCCTGCCTGAAACCGGCGCAGAAACGCAATGCGGAAACGGTTCAGGTTGTGGGCGGATCGAGTAGGAAGTTTCCTTTTATATCCTTCCCTGTGTCCGACTCCAGTGTCTGCACCTGTGCTTCGTCCTTCAGATTGACCCCCGACAGCTGACGCCGACAGGCTTCGCGCATCAGGTACAACAAGCGATGCGCGGCCATGCCGTAGCTCAAACCTTCCAGCCGCACATTGGAAATGCAGTTGCGATAGGCATCGGTCAGCCCGATCTTTGGATTGTAGGTGAAATATAAACCCAGGCTGTCCGGTGAACTCAGGCCTGGACGCTCGCCGATCAGCATCACCAGCATTTTTGCACCGAGCAATTGGCCGATTTCATCGCCGACGGCAACGCGGCCCTGTTCCACCAGCACGACGGGCGCGATCGACCAGTCATCGCCGCTCATCTGCTCCTCCAGGCGGGTGAGAAACGGCAACGTGTGGCGATGCACCGCCAGCGCCGATAAGCCATCCGCCACGACGATTGCCAGATCCACGCCACCCGGATGCGCCGCCGCATAGTCACGCAGGCTTTGCGCCGAGTCATCGCTCAGTTTGCGTCCCAGATCCGGGCGTTGCAGGTAGCTGTTTCGATCCACGGCGGCGCTGTGCAGCAGCAAGCTCTCGCGCCCACGGTCACTCAGTTGCGCACTGAGCCCGGCATGATCGAAGGGCAGATGCACCGCATCGCGCGCCTGGGCGTGGGCAAACTGAAAGTCCAGTTGGGCGCTGGTTGGCAGGCTGGTGCCGGTGCGGCCGAGGGCGATCCGCGCCGGAGTCAGGCGGCGCAGTTCCAGCCATGGGTTTTGCGGGTCGATGGGCGGTTTTTCCATGTGACTCATCCCAGTTGTGCCAGCGCTTGGCGGAAGGCCGGCGGCAGGTTTTTGCCAAAGCGAACCTTGCCATCCGCTTGCGTGAAGATGCCCATGTTGGCCAGCCACTGTTCGAACTCCGGTGCCGGTTTCAGCCCCAGGGTCTGCCGGGCGTAGAGCGCATCGTGGAACGAGGTGGTCTGGTAATTGAGCATGATGTCGTCGGAGCCGGGGATGCCCATGATGAAGTTGATCCCGGCGACACCCAGGAGGGTCAGCAGGGTGTCCATGTCGTCCTGATCGGCTTCGGCGTGGTTGGTGTAGCAGATGTCACAGCCCATCGGCACGCCGAGCAGCTTGCCGCAAAAGTGGTCTTCAAGGCCGGCACGGATAATCTGTTTGCCGTTGTAGAGGTACTCCGGGCCGATAAATCCGACGACGGTGTTCACCAGAAACGGTTTGAAATGCCGCGCCACGGCGTAGGCTCGGGTCTCGCAGGTCTGTTGGTCGACGCCGTGGTGGGCGTTGGCCGACAGAGCGCTGCCCTGACCGGTTTCGAAATACATCAGATTTTGCCCGAGGGTGCCGCGATTCAGGCTCAGGCCGGCGTCATAGCCTTCCTGCAACACGTTGAGGTTGATGCCGAAGCTGGCGTTGGCCGCCTCGGTGCCAGCAATCGACTGGAACACCAGATCCAGTGGCACGCCACGGTTGATCGCTTCGATGGAGGTGGTGACGTGGGTCAACACGCAGGCCTGGGTCGGAATGTCGTAGCGCTGGATGATCGCGTCGAGCATCTCCAGCATCGCGCAGATCGAAGCGATGCTGTCGGTGGCCGGGTTGATGCCGATCATCGCGTCGCCGTTGCCGTAGAGCAGGCCGTCGAGAATGCTCGCGGCGATGCCGGACGGTTCGTCAGTCGGGTGATTCGGTTGCAGGCGCGTCGACAGGCGCCCGCGCAGGCCGAGGGTGCCGCGAAATTTCGTCACCACGCGAATCTTCTGCGCCACCAACACCAGATCCTGCACACGCATGATCTTCGACACGGCAGCGACCATTTCCGGGGTCAGGCCGGGGCCGAGGTTGCGCAGGCTGGTTTCATCGGCGGCGTCGCTGAGCAGCCAGTCACGGAAACCGCCGACGGTGAGGTGGCTGACCACGGCAAAGGCTTGTTTTTCGTGGGTGTCGATGATCAGTCGAGTGACTTCATCGGACTCGTAGGGGATCAGCGCTTCCTGCAGGAAGTGCGTGAGCGGGATGTCGGCCAGCGCCATTTGCGCAGCCACGCGCTCGCCGTCGTTGAGCGCAGCGACGCCGGCGAGAAAATCCCCAGAACGGGCGGGGCTGGCCTTGGCCATGACCTCTTTGAGGCTGTCGAAGCGATAGGTCTGGGCGCCGACGGAATGGGCGAATGCGGCCACAATATCCTCCTGTAAACGATAAACCCCCTGTAGGAGCTGCCGCAGGCTGCGATCTTTTGACCTTGATCTTCTTAACAGCAAGATCAAAAGATCGCAGCCTTCGGCAGCTCCTACAGGGTTCCAGCACAGTGCCTGGATGGGTGCTGTGCACTTTTATATGGCAGTCAGATACCTTCGAGCATAGCGTCTGCCGGTGCATCGGCGCGTTGCTTGGCGGTCAGCTGGAAATACAGGTAACCGGCAGCCATGAAACCGAGGAATACACAGCCGATCAGCGTGTTGAACCACGCCATCGCCACCAGACACACCACCGCCAGAAACAGCGCGATCGCCGGCACCACCGGATAGCCCGGCGCGCGGAAGGTGCGTTCCAGGTTCGGCTCGGTTTTGCGCAGTTTGAACAGGCTGAGCATGCTGATGATGTACATCACGATGGCGCCGAACACCGACATGGTGATCATCGCCGCCGTCAGGGTCATGCCTTGCAGATTGACCAGACCGTCGCTGTAGATTGCCGCAATGCCGATCACGCCACCGGCCAGAATCGCCCGGTGCGGGGTCTGGAAGCGCGAGAGTTTGGCCAGCCCCTTAGGCAGATAACCTGCGCGGGCGAGCGCGAAGAACTGCCGCGAGTAACCGAGGATGATCCCGTGAAAACTCGCCACCAACCCGAACAGGCCGATCCACACCAGCATGTGCATCCACGTCGAGTTATTGCCGACCACGGCTTTCATCGCCTGCGGCAGCGGATCGTTGATATTCGACAGCTGACGCCAGTCGCCAACGCCGCCAGCCATGACCATCACGCCGATGGCCAGAAACACCAGGGTCAGAATGCCGCTGACGTAAGCCTTGGGAATCGTGCGTTTCGGGTCTTTGGCTTCTTCGGCCGCCATGGCTGCACCTTCGATGGCGAGGAAGAACCAGATCGCAAAGGGTATCGCGGCAAAAATGCCCGGGATTGAGGCCACGGTGAACTCATTGGAGCCCGACCAGCCATTCAGAACGAAATTGCTGAAGCTGAAACCCGGCGCGACCACGCCCATGAACACCAGCAACTCGGCGACAGCGAGCACAGTGACCACCAGTTCGAAAGTCGCCGCGATGCTGACGCCGAGGATGTTCAAGGTCATGAAGACGAAATACGCACCGACGGCGGCGATCTTCGGATCAAGCTCCGGATACTGCACATTTAGGTAAGCGCCGATGGCCATGGCAATGGCCGGTGGCGCGAAGACGAACTCGATCAGCGTGGCGATGCCGGCGATCAATCCGCCTTTCTCGCCGAACGCCCGACGGCTGTAGGCAAATGGCCCGCCGGCGTGTGGGATGGCGGTGGTCAATTCGGTAAAGCTAAAGATGAAGCAGGTGTACATCGTCGCGACCATCAACGCCGTGACCAGAAAACCCAGAGTGCCGGCGGTGCCCCAGCCGTAACTCCAGCCGAAGTACTCGCCGGAAATCACCAGGCCGACGGCAATGCCCCAGAGGTGCAGAGTGCCGAGTGTGGGTTTGAGCTGTGTGGTTGAAGTCATAAGTCCTCGCTGTCTTTTTTATTGTTCGATTTTTTGGACTTGCGGGTGTGGCGGTTGGGTGGATGGGTGCTGTTCACGCAGCGGCAATTTCAGTGCAAAACCTGAATGACGGGTACGCAAGGGTCGTGCCAGAGCGGCCAGACCTTTTGTGTTGTGTCATTCAGGACGCCATCGCTGGCAAGCCAGCTCCCACAGGGATCTCTGCCGATCTCAATAATGGGGACACCACCGAAACCTGTGGGAGCTGGCTTGCCAGCGATGACATTTGAACGGGCGACACAGGAATATCCGTGTCGCCCTCAGGTTTTAGAAGAAGCCCAACGGATTGATGTCGTAGCTCACCAGCAGGTTTTTCGTTTGCTGATAGTGGTCGAGCATCATCTTGTGCGTCTCACGCCCCACGCCGGACTTCTTGTAACCGCCAAACGCAGCATGCGCCGGGTACAGGTGGTAGCAGTTGGTCCACACGCGACCGGCCTTGATCGCACGGCCCATGCGGTAGGCGCGGTTGATGTCGCGGGTCCACAGGCCGGCGCCGAGGCCGAACTCGGTGTCGTTGGCAATCGCCAGTGCTTCGGCTTCGTCCTTGAACGTGGTGATACTCACCACCGGCCCGAAGATCTCTTCCTGGAACACGCGCATTTTGTTGGTGCCCTTGAGCAGGGTCGGCTGGATGTAATAGCCGGTCGACAGATTGCCCTCGAGTTTTTCCACCTTGCCGCCGGTCAACAGCTCGGCGCCTTCGCCCTTGGCGATTTCCAGGTACGAAAGGATTTTGTCGAATTGCTGCTCGGACGCCTGCGCGCCGACCATGGTGTCGGTGTCCAGCGGATCGCCACGTTTGATTTGCAGGACTTTCTTCATCACCACGGCCATGAACTCGTCGTAGATCGACTCCTGTACCAGTGCGCGGGATGGGCAGGTGCAGACTTCGCCCTGGTTGAAGAACGCCAGCACCAGGCCTTCAGCGGCTTTTTCAATGAAGGTCGGCTCGGCCTGCATGATGTCTTCGAAGAAGATGTTCGGCGATTTGCCGCCCAGTTCCACGGTGGACGGAATAATGTTCTCGGCCGCACATTTCATGATGTGCGAGCCCACCGGGGTCGAGCCGGTGAAGGCGATCTTGGCGATGCGTTTGCTGGTGGCCAGTGCTTCGCCGGCTTCTTTGCCATAGCCTTGAACAATGTTCAGCACGCCCGGCGGCAGCAGATCGCCGATCAGTTCCAGCAACACGGTAATGCCCAGCGGGGTTTGTTCGGCAGGTTTGAGCACGACGCAGTTACCTGCTGCCAAGGCTGGCGCAAGTTTCCACGCGGCCATCAGAATCGGGAAGTTCCACGGGATGATCTGGCCGACCACGCCCAGCGGTTCATGAATGTGATAGGCCACAGTGTTGCCGTCGATTTCGGCCGCGCTGCCTTCCTGGGCGCGCAGGCAGCCAGCGAAGTAGCGGAAATGGTCGGCAGCCAGCGGGATGTCGGCGTTGAGGGTTTCGCGGATGGCTTTGCCGTTGTCCCAGGTTTCGGTGATCGCCAGCAGTTCGAGGTTTTGTTCGATGCGGTCGGCGATTTTCAGCAGGATCAGCGAGCGCGCCTGCACGGAAGTGGAGCCCCACGCATCGGCAGCGGCGTGCGCAGCGTCCAGTGCCTTGTCGATGTCTTCGGCAGTGGAGCGCGGGAATTCGGCAATCGGTTGGCCATTCACTGGCGAGGTGTTGGTGAAGTACTGACCTTTGACAGGCGCGACGAACTCGCCGCCGATGTAGTTACCGTACTTGCTCTTGAACGAGACTTTGGCGCCTTCAGTACCGGGGTGAGCGTAACGCATGATGATGTTCTCCTTGGCTTTGTACTTATTAGAGAAACGCGCAAGTGCGCTTGCTATAAGCGTAGAGCAAGGGTCGGGCCACTGCCGTGCGGAGCTGTGAAATCAAAGGGTTGGCGGGTTTTTGTCGGACGAGTGGATTAGGGCTGTGACGGTATCGGTACAGGAGGGGTGACAGTTTGTACCGCTTTTGGCACAGCGTGTGACCGGGCAGTCTTGCCAGCATTGCAATGGTGCTTGAGCTGGAGGATGCTCAGCCAACAGCAACCCCTGTAGGAGCTGCCGCAGGCTGCGATCTTTTGATCTTGATCTTCAAAAATACAAAATCAAAAGATCGCAGCCTTCGGCAGCTCCTACACGGGGAATATGGAGAACAATAAGAAATGCACGACAACCATTTGAGTCGCCATGCCCGGCAGGTCCTCACCGTCAGTCAGGGCAAACCGCACCTGCACGGTCCCGGCGCCGATCCGTCGATTGCCCGCTCGTGGCTGCGCTGTCTTGAGGACTATCACCTCGACCCGGCGCTGAGCATCGCGCCGACCGTGCTCGAACATGGCCGCGTCCTCGAAAGCCGCGAACGTCTGCAACAAGTGCTGCAGATCGCCGGCAATGAAATGAGCAGCCTCCATCAACAACTGTCCGGCGCCGGCCACGCAGTGCTGCTGACCGATGCGCGCGGGGTGATCCTCAACTGCGTCACCGCGCCCGCCGAACGCAAGATTTTCGAACGCGCAGGCCTCTGGCTCGGGGCGGACTGGAGCGAGGCCTGCGAAGGCACCAATGGCATCGGCACCTGCCTGGTCGAACGTCAGGCGCTGACCATTCATCAGGACGAACACTTTCGCGGGCGTCACACCGGGCTGACCTGTTCGGCCAGCCCGGTGTTCGACCCGCATGGTGAATTGCTCGCGGTACTCGACGTGTCCTCGGCCCGCCACGATGTCTCGCGGCAGAGCCAGTTCCACACCATGGCGCTGGTCAATCTGTCGGCGAAGATGATTGAGAGTTGCTACTTCCTGCGCTGCTTCGATAACCAATGGTTGCTGCGTTTCCACTTGCAGGCCGAGTCTGTCGGGTTGTTCAGCGAGGGGCTGCTGGCGTTTGACGGCGAAGGGCGGATCAGTGCGGTCAATCAGAGCGCACTGAACCTGCTCGGGCATATTCGCGGTGGTTTGCTGGGGAAACCGGTCGAGGCGTTTTTCGATTGTTCGCTGGATGAGTTGCTCGGCCGCGCCAGCGCGAATGCCAGCGCCAGTTGGCCGTTGCGCACCCGTGATGGTCGCCATCTGTTTGCCGTGCTGCGCGGTGAGTCGCGTAAACCGGCGCCGAGCATGCCCGCGCCAATGGTGGCTGAGGCTCCGCGGCTGTCGGGCATCTGTCTCGGTGATGAGGCGTTGCAGGCGGACTTCCGCAAATCGCTGCGTGTTTTTGAACGTGATGTGCCGCTGCTGATCAACGGCGAAACCGGCTCCGGCAAAGAAGCTTTCGCCAAGGCCGTGCATCAGGCCAGTCAGCGTTCGAGTAAAGCCTTCGTCGCCCTCAACTGCGCGGCGATCCCGGAGAGCCTGATCGAGAGCGAACTGTTCGGGTATCGCGGCGGCAGTTTCACCGGCGCACGCAAGGACGGCATGCGCGGCAAGTTGCAGCAGGCCGATGGCGGTACGTTGTTCCTCGATGAAATCGGCGACATGCCGTTGGCTTTGCAGACGCGCTTGTTGCGGGTGCTGGAGGATCGGCAAGTGGTGCCGATCGGCGGTGAGCCGGAGTCGGTCAACGTGCGGATCATCAGCGCCACGCACCGCAATCTGCTGGAGCGGGTTGCCGACGGCAGCTTCCGTGAGGATCTGTATTACCGCTTGAATGGGCTGGAAGTGGCGTTGCCTGCATTACGCGAGCGCAGTGATAAGTCGCAGTTGCTGGATTTTTTGCTGGCCGAAGAGGCGGGCGGCGATACGATCATCATCGAAGAGTCGGCGCGTCAGGCGCTGCTGGCGTTCAACTGGCCGGGGAACGTGCGGCAGTTGCGCAATGTGCTGCGCACTTTGGCGGCATTGTGTGATGAAGGGCGGATCGGGCTGGAAGATTTGCCCGTGATGATTCGCCAGGCACGGGTGGCGGTTTTGCAACCTGATGTATCTGAGCGCCCATTGGAAGATGCTGAGCGGGTGGCGCTGCTTAAAACGCTGGAACAGACGCGGTGGCATATGACGCATACGGCTGAGCAGTTGGGGGTTAGCCGTAATACGCTTTACAGGAAGCTGCGTAAACATGGGATTGAGCGGCGGGTCAGTTAGAGCCCTCACCCTAGCCCTCTCCCAGAGGGAGAGGGGACTGACCGAGGTGTTCTGGCGATTTACGCCGACCTGAAGGCCCTGAGCCGAACTGATATTTTGCAAGCACCACAAATCGGCTCCCTCTCCCTCGGGAGAGGGCTGGGGTGAGGGGCAACAATCCACAGCCGAACACAAATGCCATTCCGCCCCATCACCTAAAGAGTGCGATTTCCCCCTCCCTACGCTAACCTGCGGCCATGTTTTACGAGGTCGACTATGCACATTCATATTCTGGGTATCTGCGGGACTTTCATGGGCTCGATGGCGGTGTTGGCCAAAGAGCTGGGCCATCACGTGACCGGCTCCGACGCCAACGTTTATCCGCCAATGAGCACGCAGCTTGAAGCCCAAGGCATTCAACTGACGCAAGGCTACGACCCGGCGCAGCTCGATCCGGCGCCGGATCTGGTGGTGATCGGCAACGCCATGTCGCGCGGCAACCCGGCGGTGGAATATGTGCTGAACAAAGGCCTGCCGTACGTCTCCGGCCCGCAGTGGCTGGCCGACCACGTGCTGCAAGGTCGCTGGGTGCTGGCGGTTGCCGGCACTCACGGCAAAACCACCACCAGCAGCATGCTCGCCTGGGTGCTGGAACATGCTGGCATGAGCCCGGGCTTCCTGATTGGTGGCGTGCCGCAGAATTTCTCGGTGTCGGCGCGACTGGGCGGTACGCCGTTCTTCGTGATCGAGGCTGACGAGTACGACAGCGCCTTCTTCGACAAACGCTCGAAATTCGTTCACTACCGTCCGCGCACCGCGATCCTCAATAACCTTGAGTTCGATCACGCTGACATCTTCCCGGATCTGCCGGCGATCGAGCGGCAATTCCATCACTTGGTGCGCACCATTCCGAGCGAAGGCCTGGTCATCCATCCGACCACCGAGCCGGCCTTGCAGCGTGTCATCGAAATGGGCTGCTGGACCCCGGTGCAAACCACCGGTGCCGGCGGTCAGTGGCAGGTCAAACTGCTGAGCGAAGACGGCTCGGCGTTCGAAGTGATGTTCGAAGGCGTGTCGCAAGGCACCGTCGAGTGGGAGCTGACCGGTCAGCACAACGTTGCCAACGCCTTGGCAGCTTTGGCAGCGGCGCGGCATGTTGGCGTGGTGCCATCGATGGGTATCGCCGGGTTGAGCGCGTTCAAGAACGTTAAGCGTCGTATGGAGAAAGTCGCCGAAGTGCGCGGCATCACCATTTACGACGACTTCGCTCACCACCCGACCGCCATCGCTACGACCCTCGACGGCTTGCGCAAACGCATCGGCGACGCACCGCTGATCGCGATCATCGAACCGCGCTCCAACTCGATGAAGCTCGGCGCGCATCGTGACGGTTTGCCGGCCAGCGTGGTCGATGCCGACCAGGTGATCTGGTACGCCCCGGCCAACCTCGGTTGGGATTTGGCTGGCACCGCTGCGTTGTGCACCGTGCCGTCGATTGTCAGCGATTCGCTGGAAGGCATCATCGAACGCGTGAAGAGCCAGGCCCAGCCCGGCACGCACGTGGTGATCATGAGCAACGGCGGCTTCGGCGGCCTGCACGGCAAACTCGCCGAGGCGCTGCAATGAACACTCGTTTTGAGAGCAATGGTCCGGAACGCATCACGCTGGCGATGACCGGCGCCTCCGGCGCGCAGTATGGTTTGCGCCTGCTGGATTGTCTGGTGCGCGAAGATCGCGAAGTGCACTTTCTGATCTCCAAGGCTGCGCAATTGGTCATGGCCACCGAGACCGACGTCACGCTGCCGCCCAAACCGCAGATGATGCAGGCGTTCCTCACTGAATACACCGGGGCTGCCGCCGGGCAGATCCGCGTGTACGGCAAGGAAGACTGGATGTCGCCGGTGGCTTCGGGCTCCGGCGCACCGGCGGCGATGGTCGTGGTGCCATGTTCCACCGGAACGTTGTCGGCGATTGCCACGGGCGCTTGCAACAATCTGATCGAACGCGCTGCTGATGTGACGTTGAAGGAGCGCCGCCAGTTGATTCTGGTGCCGCGCGAGGCGCCGTATTCGAGTATTCATCTGGAGCACATGCTCAAGCTGTCGAACATGGGCGTGACCATTCTGCCGGCCTCGCCGGGTTTCTATCACCAGCCGCAGACCATCGACGACCTGATCGATTTCGTCGTGGCGCGGATTCTCAATCTGCTCGGTATTCCGCAGGACATGCTGCCGCGTTGGGGTGAGCATCACTTGAGCAGCGATGAATAGGCTGCTGGTCATCGGGCTGGCGTTGTTACTGAACGGGTGCGCCACGGCGCGCACGTTGGACGCGGCCAAGCCGGGGGCGCCAGTGGTGTACTCCGGGACGCGGCTGGACTTGTATGCGCTGAATGGCGGGTGCTGCGCGATGGATCATTTCGGGGCTGAGGCGCCGAGCTATCCGGGGGTGGATCTGCCGGGCAGTGCGTTGTTGGATACGCTGTTGTTGCCGTTGTCGCTTCTTACCGTGATCGGCGTGAGTTTTCAGGCAACAGGCGGATTGTAGAAGCGCACACAACCCCTTGTGGCGAGGGGATTTATCCCCGATCGGCTGCGCAGCAGTCGTCGCTTTTAAGATTCTTGGGGGCGCTGCGCACCCCATCGGGGATAAATCCCCTCACCACAAAGTCCTGGAACTATTTGCCTAACTTGCGCAAATCATCCGACTCGATCACCCGCACGCCATCCTGCTCTTCCAGCGCCAATCGCCACATCGCACGCGCCAATTGGCACGCCTCGATGCCACGATACTTGCCCGGAATCAGCTTCGACAACGGCCCGGCCAACTGCTCGGCCAGACGTGGCTCCGTGCGTTCACCCAACAACAGCGAAGGTCGGCAAATGGTCAGTTGCGGCCAATCCTGCGCGCGCAAGGCCTGCTCCATTTCGCCTTTGACCCGGTTGTAGAAAACCGACGATTTCGGATCGGCGCCAATCGCGCTGATGACAATCAGATGCCGCGCGCCCATCTCCCGTGCACGCTTGGCGAACGCCACGACCATGTCCAGATCAACCGCGCGAAACGCCGCTTCGGAACCGGCCTGTTTGATTGTGGTGCCGAGGCAGCAATAGGCGATATCGACCCGGCCGCTGAGCTGCGGCAGAAACACCTGCGGATCGCCGACCGGGTTTTCCAGGTGCGGATGTTCCGCCAATGGCCGACGCGAAGGGGCGAGCACGCGAGAAATCGTTGGCTCGTTGAGCAAACGGTCGAGTAGATGTTCACCGGTCAAACCGGTGGCTCCGGCAAGCAATACGTGCTGAGGCGTCAAGTACATAGTGTCTCTCCCTTGATACTGTTCAGCTTAGTTGCTCTTTATCGCTCCGTCGTTCAATGCAGCACTTTGCAAAGCTTTTCTGGCTTGCTGTTTACGCAGCAGTTGCCAGTGCGCCAACACGGTTTTCGGCGCCCAGATCTGCGGCTCCGAGGCTTCGAAATTGTCCGCCAGTTCGCGTTCGGCGACGGTGGCCTTGGCCAGTTTGAAGGCTTGCTCCAGGTCATCGGTCTGGTTCAGCGCCTGGGCGAACAGCGCATCGCCGAAGTAGGTGAAGTTGGCTTCTTCCGAACAGCCGAAGGACACGCGATCGGCGCGCGAGGCGGTCATGATCAGCGTGCGTTCGTCTTTCAGCGCCGGGATGAAACCACCGGAGTAGCAGGATGAGATGACGATGATCTTGTCGCGGTTTTTCAGCGGCGCGAGCACAGCAGCGAGTTCGTCAGCGGGCAGGTCGGCCAGTTCCATGCGCGGCTGGTCGAGCACCAGTTCATGTTCGGCGGTGCCGTGGCTGGTCAGGTAGATGAACAGCAAATCTTCCGGGCCGCTGCGTTCGGCGAGGGTTTGCGCGGCGCGGCGCAGGTTCTCGCGGGTGGCCATCGGCCGGTCGCCGAGGTGGTCGCGGTGGTTGACCAGACGGATCTGGCCGTAGGCACCGAAGCGCGTATTGAGCATGTTGGCGACATAATCGGATTCGCGCAGGAACACACTCTGCTTGCCGTCGCCGCCGAGGGTCAGCGTATACAGCTCGACCGCCGGGGTCGAGGCGGGAATGGCGGCCAAGGCGTCTTCGAGCAGACGGCCCTGAGCAAGCAAACCGAGCTCAAGTGTATCGGGCAGCAACTTGCCGTCGGCATCGCGCACGCGCTGGCCGTTGATCCAGGTGCCGCTCATGACGCTGCCATCGGTGAGCACCAGAGTGCCGCGCCCCGAGTAACTGTCGTTGTCGAAACCGCCGATGTAGAAACTGCCATCGGACAGATTCAAACGGCCCGGCCCACTGAAACGCCAGTCGCTGAACGAGCCGATGTAATGGCTGCCGTCAGCACCGATCAGTTCGCCCTTGCCGGTCAGCGCGCCTTCCTTGAACTGACCGAGCCAGACATCGCCGTCAGCGTTTTCGTAGCGGCCCTTGCCGTGCAATTGATTGTTCTTGAAGCCGCCGACGTAGATGTCGCCGTCAGCGCTGTTGAAGGTGCCGTTGCCTTCCAACTGACCGTTGACGAAATGCCCGCTGAACGTGTTGCCACTGGAGTCGCCACGCTGACCTTCGCCGTTGGGCTTGCCGTGGGCGAACTGGCCTTGATAGGAACTGCCGTCGTCCATTTCCAGACGGCCGAGCCCGGAATATTGATCAGCCTTGAATTCGCCACGGTAGGTCATGGCGTTTTCTTTCAGGGTGCCTTCGCCGTCACGCCGACCCTGCTTGAAACCGCCAATGTAACTGCTGGCGTTGGTAGTCAGGCTGCCCTGACCGTCGAACAGCCCAAGCTGGAACTGTCCGCGATAGACCTCGCCGTTGCTGCCGTGCCATTCGCCCTGGCCATGCCACTGGCCCTTGTCGAACTGCCCGGCGTACCAGCTGCCATTGGGGTAGTCGACGCGTCCCTGACCTTGCAGCAAGCCATCGACCAGTTCGCCGCGATAGCGTCCGCCATCCGGCAGGCGTGCATCCGGGGGCAGCAGCGATTCGCCGTCGCCGCACGCGGTGAGCATCAGGGTCAAGGCAATGGGTGCGAGGGCAGCGAGTGAGCGCATAGCGGGATCCGGGCAATTAGGCGACCGAGTATGCCGCAGCTATGCGTCGCATAAATAGAGACGTGACGCGAAACAGCGTGCGCTGCTTCGCATCCGGAACGTTTACACGAAGCAGAGTGACAGCGGCTCGGCGATGTAGGCCGGTTTGTCCGAACCTTCTATCTCCAGCGTTGCGGTAGCTTTGAGCAGCCACTGGCCAGGTTTTTTCTCGGTCACTTCGCCTAGGTCGACCTTCAGGCGAACTTTCGAATTGACCTTGACCGGCTGGATGAAACGCACACTGTCCAGGCCGTAGTTGACCACCATCTTCACGCCTTGCGGCAGGATGAGGATGTCTTCCATCAATTTCGGGATCAGCGACAACGACAGGAAACCGTGGGCAATGGTGCTGCCAAATGGCGTTTGCGCGGCTTTGACCGGGTCGACGTGAATGAACTGATAATCCCCGGTGGCTTCGGCGAACAGGTTGATACGCTCCTGATCAATGGTGAGCCATTCGGAACGTCCGAGTTCCTTGCCGACATAATCTTTGAGCTCTGCAACGGGAACATAGGGCATTGAGACTCTCCTTGGGTTCATCGGTTTTATAGTTTTTCAGGTGGGGGATTTGACCGCCCTGCGAACCACTGTAGATCATCATGGCGATTTGCTCCGGTCAACCGACCATGCTTTTGGCGAATGCCGATCCATAGCGCAGGCGTGCTTATAATGCGGGCGATGAACGGGAGAGAGACGGGAGAGAAGTCGGATGTTGTTACGTGGCCTGACCCTGCTGGTGCTGTTTCAATTGCTCGGCACGGCGCTCAATCATTTGCTGTTGCCGGTGCTGCCGGGGCCGATCATCGGCCTGCTGCTGTTGCTGATCTTCTTGATTATTCGCGGTGAAGTCGGCGAGCCGCTGAACCTCGCGGCCGGCAGTCTGCTGCGTTATCTGCCATTGCTGCTGGTGCCGCCGGCGGTTGGCGTGATGGTGTATGCCACGGCGATTGCCGCCGATTTCTGGGCGATTGTCGGCGCGTTGGTGCTGTCGCTGATCCTCTCGATGGCCTTTGCCGGCGTGCTGATGCAACGCATGGTCAAACGTCATGCGCACCGGTCGGAGGAGTCCTGATGCTCTTCGACTGGCAAGGGGCCTGGGCCTCGGTAATCCATCATCCATTGTTCGGCATCGGTATCACCCTCGGCGCCTATCAACTGGTGCTGGCGGCGTTCGAGAAAACCCGCTGGATCTTTCTGCAACCAGTGCTGGTCTCCATGCTGTTGGTGATCGGCGTATTGCTCGGCTGCGGCCTGACCTATGCCGAATACCGCAAGAGCACCGAGATCCTCAGTATTCTGCTCGGCCCGGCCACGGTGGCGCTGGCAGTGCCGCTGTATCTCAACCTCAAACGCATCCGCCAATTGTTCTGGCCGATATTTACTACGCTGGTGATAGGCGGCGTGGTGGCGACCGGCATGGGCGTGCTTTTGGGCTGGTGGTTTGGCGCCGAGCACATGATCCTGATGACCATGGCGCCGAAGTCGGTAACCTCGCCGATTGCGATGCTGGTGGCCGAACAGATCGGTGGCGTCGCGGCGCTGGCAGCGGTATTCGTGTTGATCACCGGGGTGATCGGCGCGATCTTCGGCCCGGCGCTGTTGACCCGACTTGGCGTGCACAGCCCCGAGGCGCGCGGCATGGCGCTGGGCATGACCGCGCACGCCGTCGGCACCTCGGTGGCGTTGCAGGAGAGCGATGAATGCGGTGCCTTCGCGGCGCTGGCGATGAGTCTGATGGGCGTGGCCACGGCGGTGTTCCTGCCGTTGGCGGTGTCGATGGTGGTGTAAGGAAATGTCTATGAGTCTGCCGCTTTTCCCGCTGAACACAGTGCTGTTTCCTGGTTGCAAGCTCGACTTGCAGATCTTCGAAGCGCGCTACCTGGACATGATCGGCCGCTGCATGAAACAGGGCGGCGGTTTCGGCGTGGTGTGCATTCTGCAGGGCAGCGAAGTCGGGCTGGCGCCGGAGGGCTATGCGCTGGTCGGCTGCGAGGCGCGCATTACCGATTTCCAACAGCAGGACAACGGCTTGCTGGGGATTCGCGTGCAGGGAGGGCGCCGGTTCAATGTGTTGCGCACTGAAGTGCAGCGCGATCAGTTGATTCTTGCCGACGTCGAGTGGCTGGATGACGAGCCTGAGCAACCGCTGCAGGACGAAGACGCCGACCTGGTTGCGCTGCTCAAGGCGCTGGCGGAACACCCGATGGTCGAAGCCTTGAACATGGGCATCGAAGCGCTCGGTCAGCAGTCATTGGCCAATCAGTTGGCCTATCTGTTGCCCTTTGCCGAGGAAGACAAGATCGACCTGCTGCAACTCGACGATCCGCAGCAGCGACTGGATGCAATCCAGGCACTGCTTGATGAATTGCAGGGTGAGCTGTTCGCCTGACCGACCGCAAGAGATCGCAGCCTGCGGCAGCTCCTACATGAGGAACACTGAGCTCATGTAGGAGCTGCCGCAGGCTGCGATCTTTTGACCTTCAATAAGCGTAACGCAACATCGTGTTTGGCAAATGCCGAAACACAAACAGACTGAACAACACCACCAGCGCCGGCAAAATCAGCCACCAGACCTTGAACGGCATCGCATTCAGTGGCTGTTTACGCTGGCTCAGCCACAACCCCGCCGCACACACGCACGCCGCCAACATCGCCCCGGCGAGGATGTCCGTCGGCCAATGCGCCCCCAGATAAACCCGCGACAAGGCAATCGACAGGGCCGGAATGCAGCCGACAAACAGCCAGGTCAGGCGCATGCGCGGCGGTTGTCCGCGGCCAGCCAGAACGGCCAGCACCAGGAACAGCGCAAACGAGCCGGAAGCATGGCCGCTGGGCATGCTGTAACTGGTCAGCGGATCGCTCAGCACTTCCGGGCGCACCCGAGCGAAAAACATTTTAGTGCCAGTGTTCAGCAACGCTGTGCAGAGCAACACGCCGCCGGCAAAGATTGCCTGACGCCATTGTCGACACAGGAGCAGCAGGCCGGTGAGCAGGGCGCTGAACATCAGCATGTTGCGGAATTCGCCGATCAGGGTGAACGTCACGGCGATTTCATCGAGCATCGGCTGGCGATGTTCCTGCACCAGCGTCATCACGCCTTGATCGAGGGCCGTCAGGTAGGGATAACCGATGAACAGGCCAATCAGGATCAACAGGCTCATGCTGCTGATCCAGATCGTCGCGCGGCGGTGGCGGCGCAGGCTGCTGTTGACGCTGAGGCCGACCATCACGGCAATGCTCGCCGCGACAATCCCGGCTTGCAGCCAGAAACCTTCCGGCAGCGGCAGGCGAATGGCCGCGCCTGTGGCCCAGCCCGGCAGCAGATAAGCAAGGCTCCAGCCGGCGGCGGCCAACAGGCTGACAGCGGCGAAACGCGGGAAGGGCATGTCGCACATACCGGCAACCATTGGCAGCATCGGCCGCAACGGGCCGATAAAGCGCCCGACCAGCAGGCTGGCGATGCCGTAACGCTGGAAGTAGCTTTCGGCACCGGCCATCCACTCCGGGTGATGGCGCAAGCCCGGCAGACGGCGGATGTTCTGGTGGAAGTGGCGGCCGAGGAAGTACGAGATCAAATCACCGAGAATCCCGCCGAGGAAACCCAGCAGCAAGGTTTCGCTCAATGACAGCGCGCCGCTGCCGGCCAGCACCGCCACGGCAAACAACAACACCGTGCCGGGCACGATCAAACCGGCAATCGCCAGGCATTCCACACACGCGACAATAAACACTGCGGCGGCCAGCCACTGCGGGTTGGCCGCCAGCCAACCGGTTACGCTATCGAGCCATGGGCCCATACCAAAAACTCCAAACCATTGATGATCCCCCTGTAGGAGCTGCCGAAGGCTGCGATCTTCTGATCCTGATCCTTAAAACAAGATCAAAAGATCGCAGCCTTCGGCAGCTCCTACATGAGTGTGTGTTTACAGCAGGAAATAGTCGCGGCCTTCGACCTGGCCGCGTCGCAGCGGGTTCCGCGTGCACCATTGTGCGTAGGTCGCGTCGACGAAGCGGTACATCAGGTGTTCGTCCCGGCCATGGGGGATGCCCAGGCGGGTGGTCTGAATGATGTGCGAGGGCGCGGGCCCGGTGTCTTCTACCAGAAGGACTTCATGATCGAAACGTTTGGCGTCCCACACCGGCACTTTCAGTCCCAGCGCCTTGCACAGTAACGTTTGCCCGGCGCAGAGCTTTTGCGACGGTCGCGCACGGCCCTGCGCATCGGGGTTGTTCAAGAGCATCTGCGCCAGACTGGCCGGGCCGCTGATTTCATCGACCCATGGATAGGCGGATTTGATCAATACCGCGTTGCCCGGCCCTTGCGCGCTGAAGTTCAGCGAATCGCCGCCACGGGCGTAATACATATAGATGTGCCCGCCATCCAGAAACAAAGCCTTACGCTTTTCCGTGTAGCCGAGGGACGCGTGGCTGCCTTTTTCCGCGCAGTAATAGGCTTCGGTTTCGATGATCCGCGCGCTGAGCCACAGATCGCCGACGCGATGGCGGATGACTTTGCCGAGCAAATCCTTGGCCAGCACTTGGGCGTCACGGTCAAAAAAAGTGTCCGGGAGCCCCAGCGGCAGGCGCTCGGCGTGCGAGCGAACAGTCAGATTGGACATGGCAGGCAAGGTTTATCCAGGCTGAAGAGATCGTGATGATAACAATCCGCAGCTTAATTACGCCTGAACGTCGGCGATTCGCGGTTCATTTTGACCATCCGCCCGTCACCGCTGTTAGTCCCGGGACGCGACAGCTATAATCTGCCGCTTTCCTCTTTGCCAAGACCCCAGCAGACCATGACTGAGTCCGTTCTTGACTACATGACCCGATTGGGTCGCGCCGCCCGCGAAGCCTCCCGGGTCATCGGCCGTGCCAGCACCGCGCAGAAAAACCGCGCCTTGCAGGCTGCTGCCAATGCCCTCGACGCTGCGCGCGCCGAGCTTGCTGCAGCCAATGAACAGGATCTGGCCGCCGGTCGCGCCAACGGTCTGGAGCCAGCACTGTTGGAACGTCTGGAACTGACCCCGGCGCGCATCGACGGCATGATCGTCGGCTTGCGTCAGGTGGCTGCACTGCCGGACCCGGTCGGTGCGATCCGTGACATGAGCTTCCGTCCGTCGGGCATTCAGGTCGGCAAGATGCGCGTGCCGCTGGGCGTGATCGGGATCATTTACGAATCCCGGCCGAACGTGACCATCGATGCCGCCAGCCTGTGCCTGAAGTCCGGCAACGCCACAATCCTGCGTGGTGGCTCCGAGGCGATTCACTCCAACCGCGCGATTGCCGCGTGCATCCAGCGCGGTCTGGCCGAGGCTGAATTGCCCGCCGCCGTGGTGCAAGTGGTCGAAACCACTGACCGTGCCGCCGTTGGCGCGATGATCACCATGCCCGAGTACGTCGACGTGATCGTGCCGCGCGGTGGCCGTGGCCTGATCGAGCGCATCAGCCGCGATGCCCGGGTGCCGGTGATCAAGCATCTGGACGGCATCTGCCACGTTTACGTCAGTGCCCACGCCGATCTGCCGAAAGCCCAGCGCATCGCCT
The DNA here is from genome assembly GCF_009764635.1 of Pseudomonas sp. PB103. Classification (NCBI taxonomy): domain Bacteria; kingdom Pseudomonadati; phylum Pseudomonadota; class Gammaproteobacteria; order Pseudomonadales; family Pseudomonadaceae; genus Pseudomonas; species Pseudomonas sp. PB103. The sequence continues at coordinate 90,896 of NZ_RWIL01000135.1, forward strand.
TCAATGCCAAGACTTACCGTTACGGTATTTGCGGTGCGATGGAGACGCTGCTGGTCGATCAAACAGTCGCGAAGGATTTCCTGCCGACGATGGCTGCCCAGTTCCGCGAAAAAGGCGTCGAATTGCGCGGCTGCGAGCGCACCCGGGCGATCATCGAAGCGGTCGCGGCCAGCGAAGAAGACTGGAACACTGAATATCTGGCGCCGATTTTGTCGATCCGCGTGGTCGACGGGCTGGACCAGGCGATCGAGCACATCAACCATTACGGCTCCCATCACACCGACTCGATCGTCAGCGAAAACCTCGCTGACACCCGCCGTTTTGTCGCGGAAGTCGACTCGGCGTCGGTGATGATCAACACCCCGACGTGCTTCGCCGATGGATTTGAATACGGATTGGGTGCCGAGATCGGCATTTCTACTGATAAGCTGCACGCCCGTGGCCCGGTGGGCCTCGAAGGACTGACCTGCGAGAAGTACATCGTGGTCGGTGATGGCCAGTTGCGCGGCCAGGCGACGGTTTGACTTGTCCGACCTCGACCTGACAGCGCCGCAGCCCGGCAGCGAAACCCGTCCGCGACGCATTGGCGTGCTGGGCGGTACGTTCGACCCGGTGCACATCGGCCATTTGCGCGGTGGTCTGGAAGTCGCCGAAGCGCTGGCGCTCGATGAGTTGCGGCTGACGCCGAGTGCACGGCCGCCGCATCGCAATACGCCGCAAGTGTCGGCGCAGGATCGGCTGGCGATGGTCGAGTGCGCGGTGGCCGGAGTGCCGCCGCTGGTGGTAGACGCCCGCGAATTGCAGCGGGACAAACCGTCTTACACCATTGATACCCTGGAGTTGATGCGTGCTGAAATGCCCGCCGAGACCCAGGTTTTTCTGCTTTTGGGCTGGGACGCATTTTGCGGCCTGCCCACTTGGCATCGCTGGGAAGAGTTGCTCCAGCATTGCCACATCCTGGTGCTACAGCGCCCGGACGCCGACAGCGAACCGCCGGATGCCTTGCGCAACCTGCTGGCAGCGCGTTCGGTGAGCGACCCGCTGGCCCTGAAAGGGCCGAGCGGACAGATTGCATTCGTCTGGCAGACACCGCTCGCGGTTTCCGCCACCCAGATCCGTCAACTGCTGGCCAGCGGTAAGTCGGTACGTTTCCTGGTGCCCGACGCGGTCCTGGCCTACATCGATGCGCACGGTCTTTACCGTGCGTCGAACTGAGCAAGGCGTGCTTCACTGATACGAATCCACGTATCGCCAAGCCGCCGAATATATGAGCAAAACGAGTTTTATATGACTGACAAAGACCAAACCAAAGTAAAGCGCAAAGGCACATTCAAGAGCGCCCCGCTGCCAGAGCCGGTCAACACCAATGAGCCGCTCAAAGGCGACGAACTGGTCAAGATTGCCGTTGCAGCCCTGGAAGACGTCAAGGCGCAAGACATTCAGATCATCGATGTTCGCGACAAGCAAAGCATCACCGACTACATGATCATCGCCACCGGTACGTCCAACCGCCAGATCAACGCGATGCTCGACAAGGTTCGCGAAGAAGTCAAAAAGCAGGGCGCCAAGCCGCTGGGCGAAGAAGGCAAGGGCGACAGCGACTGGGTGCTGCTGGACCTGGACCTGGTGATCGTGCACATGATGACTGCCTCGGCGCGTCAGTTCTACGACCTGGAACGCCTGTGGGCCGGTGCCGAGCAAAGCCGCGCGGCCGACGCCAAGCACCACAGCCCGGAAAACACCCACGAGCATTTCACCAAGCTCAACAAAGACCAGCTGTAAGGGATTGCTGTGCGACTGCGCCTGATCGCCGTCGGTTCACGCATGCCCAAATGGGTGGAAGAAGGCTGGCATGAGTATGCCAAGCGTCTTCCGTCCGAGCTGGCGCTCGAACTGGTGGAAATACCGCTCAATACCCGTGGCAAGAATGCCGACGTGGCCCGTTTCATCCGTCAGGAAGGCGAAGCCATGCTGGCCAAGGTCGGGCCGAACGAGCGGATCGTCACGCTGGAAGTCCACGGCAAACCCTGGAGCACCGAACAGCTGGCGGTCGAACTCGATCGCTGGCGGCTGGATTCGCGCACGGTCAATTTCATGGTCGGTGGCCCGGAAGGGCTGGCGCCGGAAGTCTGTGCCCGCGCCGATCAGCGCTGGTCGTTGTCGCCGCTGACGTTGCCGCACCCGCTGGTGCGGATCCTGATCGGCGAACAGTTGTATCGTGCCTGGACCGTGCTGTCCGGTCACCCTTACCACAAGTAAGCCTGCCCTCATGTCTCAGCCGATCCGCATCAAGGACCACGAAAAGGACGCACGCCTGGTGCGTAGCCGCGTCGTGTTCGGGGCCATTGCGATCATGTTGCTGATCGGCGTGCTGATTGCGCGGCTGTATTACTTGCAGGTGATCCAGTACGAGTACCACTCGACACTGTCGGAAAACAACCGCGTCCATGTGCAGCCGATTCCGCCGACGCGCGGGCTGATTTTTGACCGCAACGGCGTGGTGGTGGCGGACAACCGTCCAAGCTTCAGCCTGAGCATGACCCGCGAGCGCTCCGGCGACTGGCAGCAGGTGCTCGACGTCATCGTCGAAGTGCTGGAACTGACGCCCGAGGATCGGGTGATCTTCGAGAAACGCATGCGTCAGGGGCGCCGGCCGTTCGAGCCGGTGCCGATCCTGTTCGAGCTGACCGAAGAGCAGATCGCCCGCATCGCCGTTAACCAGTTCCGCCTGCCAGGCGTGGAAGTGGTCGCGCAACTGGTTCGTCACTACCCGCAAGGCGCGCATTTTGCGCACTCGGTGGGCTACATGGGGCGGATCAACGAGAAAGAGCTGAAGAGCCTCGATCCGGTCAACTACAGCGGCACCCATCACATCGGTAAAACCGGCATCGAGCGTTTCTACGAGCCGGAATTGCACGGTCAGGTGGGTTACGAAGAAGTCGAGACCAACGCTCGCGGCCGCGTGTTGCGGGTGCTCAAGCGCACCGACCCGATTCCCGGCAAGGACATCGTCCTCAGTCTGGACATCAAATTGCAGGAAGCGGCCGAGGCGGCATTGGGCGGGCGCCGTGGCGCGGTGGTTGCGCTGGATCCGAAGACCGGCGAAGTGCTGGCGATGGTCAGTCAGCCGAGCTTCGACCCGAATCTGTTCGTCACCGGCATCAGCTTCAAGGCGTATGCCGAGTTGCGTGATTCGATCGATCGGCCGTTGTTCAACCGTGTATTGCGCGGTCTGTATCCGCCGGGTTCGACGATCAAACCGGCGGTGGCGATTGCCGGTCTTGATTCCGGTGTGGTGACGGCGTCGAGCCGAGTGTTCGACCCGGGCTACTACATGCTGCCCAACTACGATCACAAATACCGTAACTGGAACCGCACGGGCGACGGTTTCGTCGACCTCGACACGGCGATCATGCGGTCCAACGACACCTACTTCTATGACCTGGCGCACAAGCTCGGCATCGATCGGCTGTCGGCTTACATGAACAAGTTCGGCATCGGCCAGAAGGTCTCGCTGGACATGTTCGAAGAATCGCCCGGCCTGATGCCGTCCCGCGAATGGAAGCGAGCGACGCGCAAACAGGCGTGGTTCCCTGGCGAAACCCTGATCCTCGGGATCGGCCAGGGCTACATGCAATCGACTCCGCTGCAACTGGCCCAGGCCACGGCGCTGGTCGCCAACAAAGGCATCTGGAACCGTCCGCACCTGGCGAAATCCCTCGAAGGAGTGAAACCGGTGGATGAGAATCCGATACCGGACATTGTCCTGCGTGATCCGTCGGACTGGACCAAGGTCAACCACGGCATGCAGCAAGTGATGCACGGCGCTCGTGGTACCGCGCGCAAAGCGGCCATCGGCGCGCAATACCGTATCGCCGGCAAATCGGGTACGGCTCAGGTCGTCGCGATCAAGCAGGGCGAGAAATACGACCGCTCCAAGGTTCAGGAGCGTCATCGCGACCACGCCTTGTTCGTCGGCTTTGCCCCGGCCGATGACCCACGCATCGTCGTGTCGGTGATGGTCGAGAACGGTGAATCCGGCTCCGGTGTCGCCGCGCCCGTGGTGCGTCAGGTCATGGACGCCTGGCTGCTCGATCAGGACGGACGTTTGAAGGCCGAATACGCCAGCCCAATCAGTGCGGAGGCTACGGCCCGTGATGAATAACTTTGATCGCATGCTCTCCAGTGAGGATGTGATGCGTCGCCGCGCGACGCTGCTGCAAAGACTGCATATCGATGGTCCGTTGCTGATCCTGCTGCTAATTCTCGCCGCCGGCAGCCTGTTCGTGCTGTATTCGGCCAGCGGCAAGAGCTGGGACCTGCTGGCCAAACAGGCTACCTCGTTCGGCATCGGCCTGGTGTCGATGATCGTCATCGCCCAGTTCGAGCCGCGTTTCATGGCCCGTTGGGTGCCGCTCGGTTATGTGATCGGCGTGGTGTTGCTGTTGGTGGTGGACATCATGGGCCACAACGCCATGGGCGCCACGCGCTGGATCAATATTCCCGGGGTGATCCGCTTCCAGCCCTCGGAATTCATGAAGATCCTGATGCCGGCGACCATCGCCTGGTACCTGTCCAAGCGCACGTTGCCGCCGCAGCTCAAGCACGTCGGCATCAGCCTGATGCTGATCGGTGTGCCGTTCATCCTGATCGTCCGCCAGCCTGACCTCGGCACTTCGCTGCTGATTCTGGCGGGCGGTGCGTTTGTGCTGTTCATGGGCGGGCTGCGCTGGCGCTGGATTCTCAGCGTGCTGGCGGCGGCGATCCCGGTGTCGGTGGCGATGTGGTTTTTCATCATGCACGACTACCAGAAGCAGCGAATCCTGACCTTCCTCGACCCGGAAAGCGATCCGCTCGGCACCGGCTGGAACATCATTCAGTCGAAAGCCGCGATCGGTTCCGGCGGTGTGTTCGGCAAAGGCTGGCTGCTCGGCACCCAGTCGCACCTCGACTTCCTCCCGGAAAGCCACACCGACTTCATCATTGCCGTACTCGGCGAGGAGTTCGGCCTGGTGGGTATTTGTGCGCTGCTGCTGATTTACCTGTTGCTGATTGGCCGAGGGCTGGTGATCACCGCTCAGGCGCAAACGCTGTTCGGCAAATTGCTCGCCGGTGCGTTGACCATGACGTTTTTTGTTTACGTTTTCGTCAACATCGGTATGGTCAGTGGCCTGTTGCCGGTCGTAGGGGTACCGTTGCCGTTCATTAGCTACGGAGGAACTTCGCTGGTGACGCTGCTGTCAGCGTTTGGGGTTTTGATGTCGATCCATACCCATCGCAAGTGGATCGCACAGGTTTGAATAAGGTGAAGAGTTCAATGCAAGTAATGCGTGGCTGGGCGACTCGATGCGCGCCAGTGGTAGGCCTGATGGGCCTCCTGGGCAGCATGCAGGAAGCGCTGGCCGGCGAGTACGAAGGCTCTCCTCAGGTGGCCGAGTTCGTCGGTGAAATGACCCGCGACTACGGTTTCGCCGGTGAGCAACTGATGGCGGTGTTCCGCGAGGCTCAACGCAAGCAGGCGATTCTCGATGCCATTTCCAGACCTGCCGAACGGGTCAAACAGTGGAAAGAATACCGCCCGATGTTCATCACCGACGCGCGCATTGCCCGCGGTGTCGACTTCTGGCGTCAGCACGAGGCGACGCTGGCCCGTGCCGAGCAGGAATACGGCGTGCCGGCACAAGTCATCGTGTCGATCATCGGCGTTGAAACCTTTTTCGGACGTAATACCGGTAATTACCGGGTGATCGATGCCTTGTCGACGCTCGGTTTCGACTATCCTCCCCGTGCCGAATTTTTCCGCAAGGAACTGCGTGAGTTCCTCCTGTTGGCGCGCGAAGAGCAGGTCGATCCATTGACCCTCAAAGGTTCGTACGCCGGGGCCATGGGCCTGCCGCAGTTCATGCCGAGCAGCTTTCGCGCGTATGCGGTGGATTTCGACGGTGACGGCCACATCAATATCTGGAACAACCCGGACGATGCGATCGGCAGCGTTGCCAGCTATTTCAAGCGTCACGGCTGGGTCGCCGGTGAGCCGGTGGTCAGCCGCGCCGATGTGCGTGGCGAGCAGGTCGATGAAGGCCTGACCACCGGCATCGAGCCGACGAAGACGGTCGGAGAGTTGCGGGCGCTGGGCTGGTCAAGTCATGATGCGCTGCGCGATGATATGCCGGTGACTGCATTTCGCCTCGAAGGCGACAACGGCCCTGAATACTGGATGGGCCTGAAGAATTTCTACGCGATCACGCGTTATAACCGCAGCGTGATGTACGCCATGGCCGTACATCAACTGTCTGAACAGCTGGTACAAGCACGGGGCGTCAAGTAATGCAGGCATTGCCTAACAATAAACCCCTGAAGCTGGTGGCATTCGCTGCGTTGGCAGTACTGGTCGCCAGTTGTTCGACCAGCCGTTCGCCAACGCCGAAAACCTCGAATACCGCTGTGCGTGCGCAGCCGGGCCTGGACATCAACCGTGCGCACAAAGACGGTGCGCCGTGGTGGGACGTCGACGTATCGCGCATCCCCGATGCCACGCCGACCCTGCACACCGGTCCGTACAAAGCCAACCCTTACACCGTACTGGGCAAAACCTACTTCCCGTTGCAGGAATCCAAGACCTACGTCGCCTCCGGCACGGCGTCCTGGTACGGCACCAAGTTTCACGGTCAGAACACCGCCAATGGCGAGGTCTATGACCTGTACGGCATGAGTGCCGCCCACAAGACATTGCCACTGCCAAGTTACGTTCGGGTGACCAATCTGGACAACAACCGCACGGTGATCCTGCGGGTCAATGACCGTGGGCCGTTCTATTCCGATCGCATCATCGACTTGTCGTACGCGGCCGCGAAAAAACTCGGTTACGCCGAAACCGGCACTGCGCGGGTCAAGGTTGAAGGCATCGATCCGCAGCAATACTGGGCTGCCAAGGGCCGTCCGGCACCGTTGATGCTCAACGAGCCGCAGGTCGCGCAGAACAGCGCGCCGGTGATCACGGCCTCGGCCGGCACCGTCGAGCAGTGGACGCCGCCACCGCAACAACATGCCTCAGACACCGTACCGGTGCCGATGAGTGCAAAAAAAAACGCTTCTGCAACAGCAACTGGCCAGTATCTGCAGGTGGGCGCGTTCGCCAACCCGGACGCTGCAGAACTCCTGAGGTCGAAGCTCAGCGGGATGGTGAGCGCTCCGGTGTTCATCAGTTCGATCGTGCGCAATCAGCAGACCCTGCATCGGGTACGTCTGGGGCCGATCGGCTCGCCGGGTGAAATTGCCCAGGTGCAGAACAGCGTGCGCCTGGCCAACCTTGGTTCGCCAAGCGTGGTCACCGAGTAAGCAAAACGTAGATCTTGATTGACGGTTCACCAGCGATTGGGGGGTGAATCAGGTTGTTGGCTCGTCGAAGAACAAAAGCCCGGCAAGGGTGACTGGAGTGAGCAACTGAACACGCGATGGCTCGTTAGAAAGCCATCTGATTAAATTTTGTCCGCAAGGACAGTTTCCATTAGCGATTTCGAGAGACGGATGAACATCACCACCTTTGCCAAACGCCTGTGTCTGCTAGTCCCGCTGCTCCTCTCGCCAGCCGCCTTCGCGGCCGAGATGATGCCGTCGCCACCACAACTGGCCGCTAAAGCCTACGTTCTGATGGATGCCAGCAGCGGCAACGTGCTGGTCGAGAACAATGGCGACCAGCGTCTGCCGCCGGCCAGCCTGACCAAGCTGATGACCGCGTACATCGCGACCCTGGAAATCCGCCGTGGCCAGATCGGTGAAAACGATCCGGTGACCGTCAGCGAAAACGCCTGGCGCACCGGCGGTTCGCGGATGTTCATCAAAGTCGGCTCGCAGGTGACTGTCAGCGACTTGCTGCACGGCATCATCATCCAGTCCGGCAACGACGCCAGCGTCGCCCTGTCCGAGCACATCGCCGGTAGCGAAGATGCGTTCGCCGACCTGATGAACAAGACGGTGACTGATCTGGGCATGAGCAACACCCACTTCATGAACCCGACCGGCCTGCCAAACCCTGAGCACTACTCGTCGGCTCACGACATGGCAATCCTGGCCCGTGCAATCATCCACGAAGACCCGGCTCACTACGCGATCTACTCGCAGAAAGAGTTCTTCTGGAACGGCATCAAGCAACCTAACCGTAACCTGCTGCTGTGGCGCGACAAGACCGTTGACGGTCTGAAAACCGGTCACACCGACGAAGCCGGCTACTGCATGGTGTCCTCGGCGGTACGTGACGGCCAGCGCCTGATCGCGGTGGTGTTCGGTACCAACAGCGAAGTGGCTCGCGCCGCTGAAACCCAGAAGCTGCTGACTTACGGTTTCCGCTTCTTCGAAACCCAGACCTTCTACCAGAAGGGCACCGAACTGGCTCAGGCCCCGGTGTGGAAAGGCACCACCAATCAAGTCAAGGCCGGCCTGGCTGAAGACCTGACCATGACCCTGCCAAAAGGCCAGCTGAAGAAGCTCGCTGCCAGCATGACCATGAACCCGCAACTGACCGCGCCAATCGCCAAGGGCGACGTGATCGGTAAAGTCGAAGTCAAACTGGAAGACAAGGTCGTGCACAGCGCTGACCTGATCGCTCTGGATGGCGTCGAGGAGGGTGGTATCTTCCGCCGCATGTGGGATAGCATCCGTCTATTCTTCTACGGCTTGTTCAACTGATTTGTGTTGACCTGCATGGCCCCGCCCCGATCCGGTGCGGGGCCATGCGCGTTATCACGGCTTGCGCTCAAGAGGCCGTTACGCCATGACCGATACCGAAGTAAAGGCGCCAAAGATCGAATTTCCCCAGGTTGATTATCCGGTTAAGGTGATCAGCGACACGGGGGTAGGCCACAAAGACAAGATCATCGAAATCGTGAAGAAATTCGCGAAGATCAACGATGAGCGTGTCGACGAGCGTTCGAGCAGCAACGGCAAATACACCACCATCCAGTTGCACATCGTCGCGACCGATCAGGATCAGCTGTACAACATCAACAGCGAACTGCGGGCAACCGGTTTCGTGCACATGGTGTTGTGATGCCAGGCACGCTGGGCTTTCGTGAGCTCGGCCAGATGGCTTACGAGCCGGTCTGGCATGCCATGCAACGCTTTACCAACGAACGCGGCAGCGATGCCGCCGACGAAATCTGGCTCGTCGAACACCCACCGGTGTTCACTCAGGGCCAGGCCGGCAAGGCCGAACACTTGCTGCTGCCGGGAGATATCCCGGTGGTGCAGGTCGATCGTGGCGGCCAGGTGACTTATCATGGCCCCGGCCAATTGGTGGCTTACCTGTTACTGGATGTGCGCAAGCTGGGTTTCGGCGTGCGCGATCTGGTCAGCCGCATGGAGCTTTGCCTGATTGAACTGCTGGCCAGCTACGGCGTTACCGCTGCAGCCAAGCCAGATGCTCCCGGCGTCTATGTCGATGGAGCAAAAATCGCTTCTCTGGGTTTGCGGATTCGCCACGGTTGTTCCTTTCATGGCCTGGCCCTGAACGTGGATATGAACCTGGAACCGTTTCGACGGATTAATCCCTGCGGCTATGCCGGGCTGGCGATGACCCAGCTGAGCGATCACGCAGGATCGATTGAATTTGCCGAGGTAAGTGCCCGGCTGCGTGCGCAGCTCGTCAAACACCTCGACTATGCTGAGCAGACGACCCTGACGGGCGGAATCGACTGATATGACTACTGATGCAGTGCAAACCATGATCCCGACGCTCGACGTGACCGAGCGCCCGGCCCCGCGTCCCAAGGTAGAAGCCGGCGTCAAGCTGCGCGGCGCCGAGAAGGTTGCACGCATCCCGGTAAAGATCATTCCGACCACCGAACTGCCGAAGAAGCCTGACTGGATTCGTGTGCGCATCCCGGTTTCGCCGGAAGTCGACCGTATCAAGAGCCTGCTGCGTAAACACAAGCTGCACAGCGTCTGCGAAGAAGCGTCCTGCCCGAACCTGGGTGAGTGCTTCTCCGGCGGCACTGCGACCTTCATGATCATGGGCGACATCTGCACCCGTCGCTGCCCGTTCTGCGACGTTGGCCACGGTCGTCCGAAGCCACTGGACGTCAACGAGCCGGAAAGCCTGGCCATCGCCATCGCCGACCTCAAGCTCAAGTACGTGGTGATTACTTCGGTTGACCGCGACGACCTGCGCGACGGTGGTGCCCAGCACTTTGCTGACTGCATCCGCGAAATCCGCAAACTGTCGCCGAACGTGCAGCTCGAGACCCTGGTCCCGGACTACCGTGGCCGCATGGACGTCGCGCTGGAAATCACCGCCGCCGAGCCGCCGGATGTGTTCAACCACAACCTGGAAACCGTGCCGCGCCTGTACAAGGCTGCGCGTCCGGGTTCGGATTACCAGTGGTCGCTGACTCTGCTGCAACGCTTCAAGCAGATGATGCCGCACATTCCGACCAAATCCGGCCTGATGCTGGGTCTGGGCGAGACCGACGAGGAAGTCATCGAAGTCATGAAGCGCATGCGCGAACACGACATCGACATGCTGACCCTCGGTCAGTACCTGCAACCGTCGCGCAGCCACTTGCCGGTGCAGCGTTTCGTGCACCCGGACACCTTCGCCTGGTTCGCCGAGGAAGGTTACAAGATGGGCTTCAAAAACGTCGCTTCCGGCCCGCTGGTGCGTTCTTCGTACCACGCTGACGAGCAAGCGAAGCTGGTCAAGGCTGAGTTGATGGGTTCCTGATTCAGCGCTGAATAAAATGCCCGCCGTGGCTTTAAGTCCGGCGGGCTTTTTTTTGCCTGCTTTCCTGACTACTGTGTGCGCATGACTTCACACTGGGAGCCCCATGGATGACCGTTCGACCGACCCACAGCCTTTTCCCGCATAAACCCGTGCCGGCGCTGCCGTCAGAGGGCGTGATCGGCGTGATCGCGCCGGCCGGCCCCGGCGCGCTGGATACCGACAAGGCTGTGCAATGGATGCGCGCTCGCGGCTATGCGCTGAAGGTGTTCCCCGGTGTCTACGAGAAAGATGGTTATCTGGCCGGCAGCGATGACGTGCGTCTCAATGACCTGCACGCTGCGTTTGCCGACCCTGAAGTCGACGCGATCATCTGCCTGCGCGGCGGCTACGGTACGCCGCGCCTGCTGGATCGCATCGACTACGACCTGCTCGGCCGCCACGCCAAGCCTTTCGTCGGTTACAGCGATATCACCGCGCTGCACCTGGCGATCAGCCGTTACGCCGGGTTTGTGACCTTCCACGGGCCACTGCTCAACGCCGACCTGTTGGGTGACAAGGAACCGCCGACCGTGACGTCGTTCTTCGCCATGCTGCGTGGTCAGGTGAAAGCGGGGAGTGTGCTGAGCCATCCGGTGGCGTATCCGTTGACCACCGTTGAGCCCGGCGTTGCACACGGGCGTTTGCTTGGCGGCAATCTGGCAATGATCGCTTCAACACTAGGCACGCCTTACGAAATCGATGTCGAAGGGGTAATTCTACTGATCGAAGACATCAACGAACCGCTGTATCGGATCGACCGGTTACTGACCCAGATGCGTCTGGCCGGCAAGTTGACCAAGTTGCGCGGGGTGTTGGTCGGGGACATTGCCGGGGTAGATGTCGAGTCGCTGAATCGTTTGCTCAAGCAGACGTTCGAGCCTTTGCGGATACCGGTGTTGTCGGGGTGGCGTAGCGGGCATTGCGACCCGAACCTGACGCTGCCGATGGGCGCGCTGGTACGGCTGGATGCCGGGAAGAAGGAATTGATGCTCGAGCAGGATGTGGTGACCCGATAAAGCAAAAGATCGCAGCCTGCGGCAGCTCCTACATTGGAATACGATCCCTGTAGGAGCTGCCGCAGGCTGCGATCTTTTGATCTTGCTTATTGGCCCCGCAGGCTCTCAAGCAACTTGTGCGTCGGATAGCCATCCGCCGGCCAGCCAAACGACTGCTGTGCACTGCGAATCGCCTTGCGCGTATTGGCGCCGATAATCCCGTCCGCCGTGCCCGCATCGTAATTGCGCGCGCTTAGCAGGGTCTGCAACTCGATGCGCTCGGTGCGGCTCAACGGCAAGTCGTCTTTCGGCCAGTTGCCATTGATCAAGCCTGCGCCACTGAAACGCTCGGACAACAGGCTCACCGCCAAGGCATACGACGAGGAATTGTTGTACTTGAGGATCGCCCGGAAGTTATCGAGGATCAGGAACGCCGGGCCACGATAACCGGCCGGCAACAGCAGGGCCGCGGACAGTTGCTCGGAGCCCTCAGGTACCTGAGCGCCATTAGGCAAGTTCACACCCAGCTGACGCCATTCGGCGACGCTCTTGCGAATCGCTCCATCCGCCAGTGTGTAGTTGAAACTGCTCGGCAGTTGCACCTCGAAACCCCACGGCTGCCCACGCTGCCAGCCTGAGCTTTGCAGGTAGTGCGCGGTCGAAGCCAGGGCATCGGCCGGGCTGCCCCAGATGTCGCGGCGGCCATCACCGTCGAAATCCACGGCGTGGGTGTTGTAGGTGGTCGGAATGAACTGGGTCTGGCCCATCGCCCCGGCCCAGGAACCGAGCATCTTCTCTGGCGTGATATCGCCCTGTTGCAGGATCTGCAGGGCAGCAATCAATTGCGCATGGGCAAAGCCCGGGCGGCGGCCTTCGTAGGCGAGGGTAGCCAGTGAGTTGATCACCGATTTGCTGCCCTGGAACTGACCGAAATTACTCTCCATGCCCCACACCGAAACGAGCGCCTGACGGTCGACCCCATAACGCTGTTCGATGCTTTGCAGAATGTCGGCGTACTGGTTGAGCAGCGCCTGACCCTTGCGCACGCGCAGCGGCGACAGCGCGCCGTCGAGGTATTCCCACACCGGGCGGGAGAATTCCGGCTGGCTGCGGTCGGCACGAATCACGCTGGCGTCGAAACTGACATCGGCAAAGGCGCGATCAAACAACTCAGGGCTGATCCCGGCGGCGAGCGCGTCCTTGCGGAAGCCTGCCTGCCATTCGGCAAAGGTCTGGGTCGGCTGAAGATCGAGAGGGTCGGCGGACGGCACTACCGGCGGGATAATCGCTGGGGCCGTGGCGACAGGGGCGGCTTGAAGAGGTTGCGCGTCGGCGGCGGTGGGTTTTTCCGCACAGGCGACAAGCAGAACGAAGCTTGCTGCAGCGATCGAATGGCGAACAGGCCAACGACGGGAAAGACTTAGGGGCATGCACAGTTCCAGGGGAAACGAATCAGGTGCAGACCTTAACACGACAGCCGTGCCAAGCGACTTGCGAGGGGGCAGATTTTGCTCGGGATTTAATGTTTATCCGGCCAGTAAAACTCCGAATTCTGCATTGATCAACTGTCAGGTTTGACAGTTACGCGCTTTGCCAAAGCGGCGCTAAATGAGTGCTCAAATGGTACAGAGAAGAGGGGGAGAGGCCATCAGACGAAGCGAGTTCCAGCGTCATTCATGCCGCCAGAAAGCAAGAAGCCTCCCAGCTTTTAGACTGGAAGGCTTCGCGGCGGTAGCTGCCTTTGCCCTTGGTTGGTCGCTCTTGACGACTGCGAAACAAGGGTTGGGCGACGATGGATTTGGCCTTGTTGGGGCGCTTTTTGCTCATGGTGGGTCTCCTTTTAGACCGGGCGAGTATACAGCGTTGCGTCAGTAGCGTAGCCGGTAATCCTGCTTTGCGGATCACTCAGGCATTTGAACGCAAGTACGCAGATCGTCCGTTTATGCATTACGGCAGATTTCATAACCACGATGCACAAGGGATATCGATCGTGAAAAAAATAATCTTGTTGGTCTGGGCCTTTTTGTTGATTGCCTGCTCCGCTACACAGGAACTACCGGTCCCCGCCCCACCGGTACCGAGCGAAGAACAGATTTCAACTCAAAGCGTGCCAGGTGACCAGCAATTCGGTGCTTTCTCACAACCTCGCAACAATGGTGCGGCGGTGGTTGCTGATCTCAATGCGAAATGGAATCAAACGTCGCGCAATTGTTTCAATAGTGAAACTGCACCGAGTTTTTTGTGTTCAGGCGTCGTGATCAGGGGGACGACCAACGGACCGGGTTTCAATATCTGGGATCCAAGCCCGGCCAACGTGAAAAAAGGCTTCGTTGCGTTTTCTTATATGCGCCAGGATTCTCGGTTTCCAGCCCTCTATAGCCATGCCAATAACGGCTATATAGTCACGCCGGTCTCCGAGCTTGCCGGTCAGTTGAAGTTTCAGTATCTGTGCTTCTTTCCCATAGATGGCGCGACAGAGTGGCGGTCGGACTACGGTTGTGGGCCACACAGTCTGCATGGTAATCGCAGTGCTTCCTGCGCTTCGCAGGCGATCACCACGTCGACTAAATTTTTGACGCACTACTTGGCCGGTGCAACAGTGCGCGAGCAGAAACAATGCAGTTTCGATGTTCGAGATACATCGCCTGATCAGACGGCAGTGTTGTTTCGAGAAGCCTTGCTGGCGATGCCAAAAATTCCGAAGAATGGCGTCAATGACGAAAACGAACTGGTTGTTCGTGTCTGGGCCAAACAAGCGGCTGCCAATATGCCCATCAAGGCGTTTTTCTACACCAGCGGCTCAACGCCAGGCTGGACTCAGGCAAGGCAGAATCAGAGTGCTTATTACAGTCAAAGTGGTGGCAAGGTTGTGCCTGTCGTAATGTTGACGATCAACAAGTCAACCTGGGCGGCTTCCTTTACCTACTCGGGTAGTGATCAGATTTACCCGTGAGGGCTGTTCAATCACGGATGCAGAGCGGGCTCGGGCATTGGCGCCGCTTCGGTTGGCCTTACTCGGCAGGTAGCGTCAACCGCTGGCCTGCCATCAACAATGCCAGTCGGCTCAGACTCATCCACGGCGAACCCGCGGCCTGACCCTTGATCTGCGCATCGATGCGCTGGGCTTCCAGTAACAACTGCGCCCAGCGTTGCGCCGAGTAGCGTTGCAGGGCTTTGCTCATCAGGGGTTTGCGCTTGTCCCAGACCGGCGGTTTCGCCTGACTGAAGCACTTGTCCAGTGGCGTGCCCTGGCTGTACTGCAGCGAGATATTGGCCAGCAGGCGCAACTCCCGCGCCAGCGCCCAAAGAATCACCGGTGGCTCGACCCCTTCACCGCGCAAGCCTTCCAGCATGCGCAATGCGTGCGCCGGTTCGCCGTTGAGCACCGCATCGGTCAAGCCAAACACGTCAAAACGCGCACTGTCCGCCACTGCGGCCTGCACGGTTTCAACGGTGATCTGGCCACCTTCGGCCATCAGCTTGAGCTTCTCGATTTCCTGCGCGGCGGCGAGCAGGTTGCCCTCGACACGTGCAGCAATCAATTCGACCGCGTCCTGGCTGGCCGACAAACCGGCCTGCGACAGACGCTGGCGAATCCAGCTCGGCAGTTGATTGGCATCCACCGGCCAGATCTGGATGAACTGGGTCTGCTGGCCTTCGACCAGCGCCTTGCCCCACTTGGTCTTCTGCGTACTGCCATCGAGCTTGGGCAAGCTGATCAGCAGCACCGTGTCTTCAGCGGGACGCGAGCAGTATTCGATGAACGCTGCGGCGCCCTTGTCACCGGGCTTGCCTGAAGGCAGGCGCAGTTCCAACAGGCGCTTTTCAGCGAACAACGACATGCTCGCGCCGGCCTGCAGCAACGTGCCCCAATCGAAATTGGCGTCGGCAGCAAAGACCTGGCGTTCGTCGAACCCTTGTTCACGGGCAGCACGGCGGATGGCGTCGGCGGCTTCCTGGCACAGCAGCGGGTCATCGCCGCTGATGATGTAGACCGGCGCAAGGGCACCTTGCAGGTGTTTACCGAGTTGGGCGGGAGCGAGCTTCATAAGAAATACCGAACGGGGCGCCTGAGCGCCCCGAACGTCTTACTGCTGCGGTACTTCGAGCGGCGACTGACGCGGGGTTTCCGCTTCAGCCTTTTGCGCCGCTTGCAGCGCGTCGGCTTCAGCCTTGGCGCGGTCATTGGCCGCTTGTTGCAGCTGCTGCAGTTGACCTGGGGTCAGTTGTTGCAGGCGCAGCATCATCCGTTGAACCAGCTCGCGGCGGGTCTCGCGACGGGCGTCGTTGGCTTCCTGATCGGAGCCGACGAGGTTGTTGCCGTCGTGGATGAACACTTTCTGCACTTCGAGCTTGTCGCTCAGCAGGTTCAGATTGTGTTCGCCGACGATGTCGTAGTTCAGAACGGTATTGACCTGGTATTCGCCAGTACGGCCGGCACCGGCGTAGCTGAGAATGCGCTGGTTTTCCTGCTCGTCAGCCAGGTACAGCTTGTACGGTGCACCGCTGTAGACCTTGACACCACTGGACTCGAGCACCTGACGCAGCTCGGTCACCGTCTCGCCGTAGGCGTTGCGGGCGCTCAGGTCGAGTTCCTTGATCGTCAGTTCGGTAGTGCCAGTGCCACGCAGCTGGAAACCGCAGGCGCTCAGCAGCACAGCGAGGCCCATCACCAGCAGATTGCGTTTGATCATTGTGTTGCTCCCCTTGAAACCATGTGGGCCGACCCTGCGGCCCGAAAGGTTTTACAGTGCGTCAGGCGGACCTGACGCCCAATCCAATTTAGCTGGCGACGATGTTGACCAGTTTCCCTGGTACCACGATCACTTTGCGAATAGTCAGACCGTCGACGAAACGCAGCACGTTTTCGTTGATGCGGGCGGCGGCTTCCACTTCTTCACGGGTTGCGCTGGCCGGCATTTCGATCTGACCACGCAGTTTGCCGTTGACCTGGATAACCAGCGTCAGGCTGTCCTGCACCAATGCGCTTTCGTCCACAGCCGGCCAGCCGGCGTCGATGACTGCGCCAGTGTGGCCCAGCTGGTTCCACAGTTCGTGGCTGATGTGCGGCGTGATGGGTGCCAGCAGCAAGGTCACGGCTTCGAGGCCTTCGTGAACCAGCGCGCGATCCTGTTCGGTGCCTTGCGCGGCTTTTTCCAGCACGTTCATCAGCGTCATCACCTGAGCGATGGCGGTGTTGAATTTGTGGTTCTGGCCGACGTCATGGCTGGCCTGCTTGATGGCCAGGTGGATCGAGCGGCGCACGGCTTTCTGCTCGTCGGTCAGCGCGGCAACGTCAAGTTTGCCCGGCAAGCCCTGAGTGACGTGGGCTTGCGCCAGGCGCCAGACGCGCTTGAGGAAACGGTGCGAACCTTCAACGCCGGAGTCCGACCATTCGGCGCTCATGTCAGGCGGCGAAGCGAACATCATGAACAGGCGGCAGGTGTCGGCGCCGAACTGATCGATCATCGACTGTGGGTCGACGCCGTTGTTTTTCGACTTGGCCATTTTCTCGGTGCCACCGATTTCCACCGGCAGACCGTCGGATTTCAGCTTGGCGCTGATGACCTTGGCTTTGCTGTCACGCTCAAGTTCTACGTCCGCCGGGTTGAACCAGGTGTAGGCACCATTGGCTTCGCGACGGTAGTAAGTTTCGGCGATCACCATGCCTTGGGTCAGCAGGTTCTTGAACGGCTCGTTGGAGCTGACCAGACCTTCATCGCGCATCAGCTTGTGGAAGAAGCGCGCGTAGAGCAGGTGCAGAATCGCGTGTTCGATACCGCCGATGTACTGATCGACCGGCAGCCAGTGATCGGCTGCGGATTTTTCCACCAGACCGCCTTCAAAGTGCGGCGAGGCGTAACGGGCGTAGTACCACGACGACTCAACGAAGGTGTCCATGGTGTCGGTTTCACGCTTGGCAGGCTGGCCGCATTTCGGGCAGCTGCATTCGTAGAACTCAGGCATGCGTGCCAGCGGCGAACCGGCGCCGTCCGGCACCACGTCTTCCGGCAGAACGACAGGCAGTTGGTCTTCCGGTACCGGCACGTCACCGCAAGTTTCGCAGTGGATGATCGGGATCGGGCAGCCCCAGTAGCGCTGACGGCTGATGCCCCAGTCGCGCAGGCGGAACTGAGTGCGCGAGGCGCCCAGTTCTTTCTTGATCAGGGCGACTTCCATGGCGTCGAACGCGCCGGCAAAGTCGAGACCGTCGAACTCGCCGGAGTTGATCAGCGTGCCGTGCTCGCCGTAGGCGTCTTGCCACGGGGCAGGGTTGGTGTCGCCAGAGCTGGTACGGACTACCGATTTAACCGGCAGGTTGTACTTGTGGGCGAATTCGAAATCGCGCTCGTCGTGCGCCGGTACCGCCATGACAGCGCCGTCGCCGTAGTGCATCAGCACATAGTTGGCGACCCACACCGGCAGTTTTTCGCCAGTCAGCGGGTGCTCGACGAACAGGCTGGTCGGCAGGCCTTTCTTCTCTTGCGTAGCGACGTCGGCTTCGGCAACGCTGCCGCCCTTGCATTCAGCGATGAACGCTTGCAGCTCAGGGTTGTTCTTGGCGGCCAGGGTAGCCAGTGGGTGCTCGGCAGCCACGGCAACATAGGTCGCGCCCATCAGGGTGTCCGGACGGGTGGTGAAGACTTTGAGCGTGCCGGCTTCGCCGATCGAGTCGACGTTGTACGGGAACTGCACTTCCATGCCGCGGGATTTGCCGATCCAGTTGCGCTGCATGGTCTTGACCTGTTCAGGCCAGCCAGTCAGTTCGTCGAGGCTCTCCAGCAGCTCATCCGCGTAGGCGGTGATCTTGAAGTAGTACATAGGGATTTCGCGCTTTTCGATCAGCGCGCCGGAACGCCAGCCGCGACCGTCGATGACCTGCTCGTTAGCCAGAACGGTCTGGTCGACCGGGTCCCAGTTCACGGTGCCGTTTTTACGGTAGATCACACCTTTTTCGAACAGGCGAGTGAACAGCCATTGTTCCCAACGGTAGTAATCCGGCTTGCAGGTGGTGACTTCACGCGACCAGTCGACCGCCAGGCCGAGGCTGCGCAGCTGCGACTTCATGTAGGCGATGTTTTCGTAGGTCCATTTTGCCGGCGCTACGTTGTTCTTCATCGCGGCGTTTTCTGCCGGCATGCCGAAGGCGTCCCAACCCATCGGTTGCAGAACGTTCTTGCCTTGCATGCGCTGATAGCGGGAGATCACGTCGCCGATGGTGTAGTTGCGCACGTGCCCCATGTGTAGCTTGCCGCTGGGGTAAGGGAACATCGACAGGCAGTAGAAAGTCTCCTTGCCTGGCTGTTCACTGACTTCAAAGGACTTTTGCTCATCCCAGAATGACTGGGCGGCGGCTTCAATTTCACGGGGCTGATATTGTTCGTGCATGGCTACTTTTGTACTGGATAGGGGTGGCCTAATCCTCTTCAACGCAGGTTCCGGGGTTGGCCCGGACGAGCTGGAAGTGGAATTACAGGAAGCGCCGTAGCATACATGACCGCGCTTGGCCTAGGGAAACCCTGATTACAGCTACATACCCCGCAATACTTGCGTCGGGGCCGTTGGTCGCGGCGTACAGCCGGTTTGTGCAGCGAAGCTAAGCTCTAACTGGGGAGTGAGTCTTATCTTCAATGAGGTGAGGGATGGTGGAGCAACGGCAAAAAAACGTGACTAAACCCGAGTTGTACGAGAGGTTGATCGATCGTCTGGGTATGGCCCTGGACGCTGTAAAAACCGCTGACCGGCTGCGCGACGAGCGCCCCCTGGAACTGGAATTGCGTGGCTTGAGTCCCGCCGAGTTCAAACTGGTCAAGGCCTATCTGGATCGCAGTGAACGTGAAACGCATGGATGCCTGTCACAAGCAGTGAAGCAGCTCGATGCAGCACATTCGGCCAAGGTCATCTGGCTCAAGGACAAGGCGCCCGGCAGAGACACCGTCAAAGTACGTGCTCTGCAGGCCAAGTAAGCGCATGGCAGGTCAAGAAACGGATCTTTTTCAACGGGATCCCACCTATCGGTTGTAACGCTTCATCAACACTTTTAGGCTTCGGGCATCTTTGGAGATGCCCGATGCCTTTTCGCTATTTGATCAAACAACTCTTGTTGCCGCCCGGCATTCTGCTGCTGTTGTTGCTGGTTGCGTGGTGGCTGCGCCGTTCGCGGCCGCGCCTGGCCGGAGTGTGTTTTGCCCTGGGGCTTGGCGGGTTGTGGTTGATGAGCCTGCCGGTGGTTGTGCAATGGGGCGCCAAGGCGCTGGAGCGTGAGCCACCGCTGGCCCGTGCCGAATGGGCGACGCTGGCGCAACGGGCCGATGCGATTGTGGTGCTGGGTTCCGGGCGCGAACGTGGTGATCTGGCGTGGGGTGAGGATCAGCCAACCGGCGTGGGGCTTGAGCGTCAGCGTTATGCGGCACGGCTGGCCAAGGCGTCGGGCCTGCCGATTCTGACCAGTGGCGGGCTGCATTACGGTACGCCGCCGACCGAGGCAAAGCTGATGGCAGATTCATTGCTCGATGACTTTGGCGTGACGGTGCGTTGGCAGGAAGGCGACAGCCGCACCACGTGGGAAAACGCCAAATTCAGCGCCGACCTGTTGCTGCCGCAGGGCATCAAACGCGTAGTCGTGGTGACGCAGGCCTGGCACATGCCGCGTGCGGTATGGTGCTTCGAGCAGGCCGGGTTTGAAGTGGTTGCGGCGCCGGTGGGCTTTTTAGGCACTGATAACGCCCGACCCTTCGGTGGCTGGTTGCCGGAATTCAAATCGATCTGGCAGAGCGGGCAGTTGCTGAATGAAGCGGTGGGGCAGGTGGGGTATTCGCTGTTTTACCGCTGAGAAAGCGACTTCTTGGTTGGATAGAGCTTCTGTGGCGAGGGGATTTATCCCCGATGGGTGGCGAAGCCGCCCCAAAACCTGCAATCGCGGTACATCAGATATACCGTGTGTTATGGATTTGCGGCGGCTTCGCCACCGATCGGGGATAAATCCCCTCGCCACAATGAATCCCTCACAGAAGTAGGTTTGAAACTAATGCTTTTAGAGGGTTTTCGACATCCGGCTGGCCATCAGTGCCCAGCCAAACAGCAGCAAGCAGACAATGATCAACGGCCACGAGCGCCATTGCAGATACGGCGTCAGGTTGTGCATCGGCACCACTTCGCCGTACAGCACACCCTGTTCAAACTGCGGAATCTGCTCGGTGATCTGCCCGAATGGGTTGATCAGCCCGGTCACGCCGTTGTTGGTCGCGCGGATCATCCAGCGCCCGGCTTCCAGCGCCCGCATCTGTGCCATCTGCAAATGTTGCAACGGGCCGATGGAGGTGCCGAACCAAGTGTCGTTACTGATCGTCAGCAACAAATCACTGCGCGCGGACAACCCGGCAGCGAAGTCCGGGTACACCACTTCGTAGCAGATGAACGGGGCAATCTGATAACCCTTGGCTTGCAGCAACGCCTGATCGGCCGGGCCACGGGCGAAGTCGGACATCGGCAAGTCGAAGAACGCGATCAAGCCACGCAGGATGTCCTGCAGCGGCACGTACTCGCCGAACGGCACCAGTTTCTGCTTCAGATAAGTGCCGTCGCCTTCGCCGACCACGGTGATGCCGTTGAAGAAGCGGCGTTCGTGACGGACCATTTCGCGAATCGGCACGCCGGTGATCAGCGCCGATTTACGCTCGGCCGCGAAGTTGCCCATCATGCTCAGGTAGCCCTCGGCGGACTCCTTGAGCACCGGCACGGCGGTTTCCGGCCAGATCAGCAGATCCACCGGTTTCGAACGGAAGCTCAGATCACGGTACAACGCCAACTGTGCATTGAGCTCGGCCGGGTCCCATTTCATGCTTTGTGCGACATTACCCTGAATCGCCGCAACGCTTAGAGGCGCTCCCGACGGACTTGTCCAGGCGTGACCCTTAAGCGCGATACCGGCAGCCCACGGTGCGATCAGCAACACCAGACCGGCAACGACAAAACCTTTGCGTCCGCTTTGCAGCAAGCGCGGTGCGTTGTAGATCAGCGCAGCAGTCAGTGCCAGCACGAACCCCACGAGCCACATGCCGCCGACTGGCGCAAGCCCGGCCAACGGACCATCGAGCTGGCTGTAACCCGAGTACAACCACGGGAAACCGGTGAGGAACCAGCCACGAAACATTTCCTGAGCGACCCACAGCGCGGCGAACGCCAACGCATCAGCGAGCGGCGCTTCGTTACGGCGCAGCCAGCGCGCCCAAATCCAGGCGGGCAGGGCGAAGAACCAGGCAATCGCGGCGGTAAACAGCAGCATCAGAAACCCGGCCAACAGCACCGAAGCGCCGCCGAAATGGTGGATGCTGTAATAGATCCAACTGGTGCCGGCGCCGAACAGGCCGAAACCGAAACACCAGCCACGGCCCAGCGCCTGACGCGGGCTCAGCTCGCGCATGCCGGCATAGAACAAACCGACTGCCAGCAAAGCCAGCGGCCAGATGTTGAACGGTGCCAGAGCGAAGGTGGTGATTGCACCGGCCGCCACGGCCAGCAGGTTACCGGGCCAGCCGGGGCGGGTTGTCCAGCGCATTTCAATCCTTAGATGTATTACCGGGCGATTGGCGTGAGTCGCAGCAAATGAATCCGACGGCTGTCGGCGTTCAGGATGCGGAAACGATAGGCGCCGATTTCAGTGATTTCGTTGCGTTTTGGCAAGTGCCCGAACGCGCTCATCACCAGCCCTCCGACGGTGTCGAACTCGTCATCGGAGAATTCGCTGTCGAAGAACGCGTTGAAGTTCTCGATCGGCGTCAGGGCCTTGATCAGGAAATCGCCGCTTGGCAGCGGCTTGATGTAGCTGTCTTCTTCGACGTCGTGCTCGTCTTCGATGTCGCCGACGATCTGTTCCAGCACGTCTTCGATGGTCACCAGGCCCGCCACACCGCCGTATTCGTCGATGACGATGGCCATGTGGTTGTGGTTGGCGCGGAATTCACGCAGCAACACATTCAGACGCTTGGACTCCGGCACGAACGTGGCCGGGCGCAGCAGATCCTTGATGTTGAAGCTGTCGCCGTTTTCCTTGAGGATCAGCGGCAGCAGATCCTTGGCCAGCAGCACGCCCATCACATCGTCATGGCTTTCGCCGATGACTGGATAACGCGAGTGGGCCGAGTCGACCACGGCCGGGAGGAATTCACGGGGTGTCTGGGTCGCTTTGATGCTGATCATCTGCGAGCGCGGCACCATGATGTCGCGTACTTGCAGGTCAGCCACCTGAATGGCGCCTTCGACGATGGCCAGCGCTTCGCTGTCCAGCAGTTTGTTCTGATGTGCATCACGCAGCAGCTCGAGAAGCTCCTGACGGTTCTTCGGCTCGTGGGCAAAAGCCTGGGTCAGTTTACCCAGCCATGACTTCTGCCCGTTGCTCGATCGATCTTCGCTCATAGCGATTACTCTGAATCCTTTGTTGTAACGATAGGGGATGTTTCGGTTTCGTCGTCCGCGTACGGATCGGGATAGCCCAATTCGGCAAGCAACTCGCGTTCCAGTGCTTCCATTTCTTCGGCTTCGTCGTCATCTATATGGTCGTAACCAAGCAGATGCAAGCAGCCGTGAATGACCAGATGCGCCCAGTGGGCCTTTAGTTCCTTGCCTTGTTCGGCGGCTTCGCGCTCAACCACCGCCACGCAGATCACCAGATCGCCGAGCAACGGGATGTCGAGAAACTCGTCGGGCACGTCAGCAGGGAACGACAGGACGTTGGTCGCGTAATCCTTTTGGCGCCAGGTATGATTGAGCTCGCGGCCTTCTTCCTCGTCGACCAGACGAATGGTCATTTCCGAGTCGGCGGTGCGCTGGCGCAGGGCCAGTTCGCACCACAGACGGAAGTCGGCTTCACTCGGCGCGTTCGCGTCAGTCGCGATTTGCAGGTCTAGCTCAAGCATTTCGCGAGGTGTCCTTGGGCGCTTCGTCACGGTTTTCGAAGCGCTCGTAAGCTTCGACGATCCGCTGGACCAAAGGATGGCGCACGACGTCTTTCGGCTGGAAGTGGGTGAAGCTGATGCCCGGCACGTCTTTGAGCACTTCGATCACATGATGCAGGCCCGACTTGGTGCCTTTCGGCAAGTCGACCTGGGTGATGTCACCGGTGATGACCGCTGTAGAGCCGAAGCCGATCCGCGTGAGGAACATTTTCATCTGTTCGACGGTGGTGTTCTGACTCTCGTCGAGAATGATGAAGCTGTTGTTCAGCGTGCGACCGCGCATGTAGGCCAGCGGCGCAACTTCGATCACCTGACGTTCGATCAGCTTGGCCACGTATTCAAAGCCGAGCATCTCGTAGAGCGCGTCGTAGAGCGGGCGCAGGTACGGGTCGATCTTCTGCGACAGGTCGCCGGGCAGGAAGCCGAGTTTCTCACCCGCTTCAACCGCCGGACGCACCAGCAGGATGCGACGGATCTGCTCGCGTTCCAGTGCATCGACAGCGCAGGCCACGGCCAGATAAGTCTTGCCGGTACCGGCCGGACCGATGCCGAAGTTGATGTCGTTGCCGAGGACTTCCTTGACGTAGCGCAGTTGATTCAAGCCGCGCGGGCGAATCATGCCTTTCTTGGTGCGCAGGGCAACGGAAGCTTCGGCGGGGGCGTGGTTGTCCAGCTCGACCACGGCCGATTCCTGCAGGAACAGGTGCACCGTATCTGGCGACAGCTCTGAACCTTTGGTTTCCCGGTACAGGCGACGAATCAGATTTTCCGCAGACGTGGTGTGCTTGGGGTCGCCGATCAGCTCGAACTGGTTGCCGCGGTTGCGGATCTCGATGGTCAGGCGCTGTTCGATCAAGCGCAAATGCTCGTCGAATTGCCCGCACAGATTGGCGAAGCGGCGAGCCTCAAAGGGCTCGAGGATAAAACGATGTGGTTCTATGGGTGCGTTCAAGGTCGTATTTAGCCGCCCTGGGGCAATTAGGATGAAATCAAGGATAACGCCAGAGGCCTGGGTGCGAAAGCTCTTAAATGGATGAGTACATTCTGAAGAACAATGCTGTCCACTGTGGGAGCTGCGGTGCGACGATTCGACTTGCCAGCGATAGCGGTGCAGCAGGCGACATATTTGTCGGGGCTGATGGCCTCATCGCTGGCAAGCCAGCTCCCACAGGTTTTTCTGTGCTGCTGATATCTGTTACTGGATCAGCGAGCCGCGCAGCGAGTGCGGTTGTGCCGCGTCGATGTGCACGTCGGCGAACTGGCCGATCAGGGTAGGATTGTCGCAGCGGAAGTTGACGATACGATTATTCTCGGTGCGCCCTTGCAGCTCGCCCGGGTCTTTCTTCGAGTAATCGGTCACCAGGATGCGCTGGACCGAACCAACCATCTGTCGGCTGATCTCGAAACCCTGCTGATTCAAGCGATGTTGCAGCGCGTTCAGGCGTTCCTTCTTCAACTCTTCCGGGGTGTCGTCGGCCAGATCGGCAGCCGGGGTGCCCGGGCGCTGGCTATAGACGAACGAGTAGGAAAAGTCGAAACCGACGTCGGCAATCAGCTTCATGGTCTGCTCGAAATCTTTCTCGGTCTCGCCGGGGAAACCGACGATAAAGTCCGAGCTGATGCAGATGCCCGGCACCGCCGCACGCAGTTTGCGCAGCTTGGATTTGTACTCAAGCGCCGTGTGGTTGCGTTTCATCGCCGCCAGAATCCGGTCGGAGCCCGATTGCACCGGCAAGTGCAGGTGCTTGACCAGCTCCGGTACGTCGGCGTGGGCCTGGATCAGGCTGTCGGAGAATTCCAGCGGGTGCGAAGTGGTGTAGCGAATGCGGTCGATGCCATCAATCGCCGCGACTACACGAATCAGCTCGGCAAGATCGGCCAGACGACCGTCATGGGTCGTACCGCGATAGCCGTTGACGTTCTGCCCCAGCAGGGTCACTTCACGCACGCCGTTTTCGGCGAGGTGGATGACTTCGGCGATCACGTCGTCGAACGGCCGGCTGACTTCTTCGCCACGGGTGTAAGGCACCACGCAGAAGGTGCAGTACTTGCTGCAACCTTCCATCACTGACACGTAAGCGCTCGGGCCATCGATGCGCGGCTCGGGCAAGTGGTCGAATTTTTCGATTTCCGGGAACGACACGTCGACCTGCGGCAGCTTGGTGATGCGTGCCGCGTCGATCATTTCCGGCAGGCGGTGCAGGGTCTGCGGGCCGAAGACCACGTCGACGTACGGCGCGCGATCACGGATCGCCGCGCCTTCCTGGCTGGCCACGCAACCGCCGACGGCGATCACCATCTCCGGGTTGGCCAGTTTCAGTTCGCGCCAGCGGCCGAGTTGCGAGTACACGCGATCTTGCGCGCGCTCGCGGATCGAGCAGGTGTTGAGCAGAATCACGTCGGCGTCTTCCGCGCGCGCGGTGACTTCCAGGGCCTGATGTTCACCCAGCAGATCGACCATGCGCGAGCTGTCGTACTCGTTCATCTGGCAACCGTGGGTTTCGATGTAAAGCTTCTTGGCCATGGATTAGGGTCATCACGTGATTCAAAGAACCCGGCATTATAGGGAACAAGCCCTCAGGTTCCTACCGCTGCGCGTCCAGCGGCTATGCTATAGTTTGCGCCCTCATTTTTATCCCCGACGTTATCCCCCCGCCATGACCAAACGCGAAGCTCCAATCTATAAGGTGATTTTCCTCAACCAGGGCCAGGTGTTCGAAATGTACGCCAAGCAGATCTATCAAAGTGATCTGTGGGGTTTTCTGGAAGTGGAAGAGTTCGTCTTTGGCGAGCGCACGCAAGTGGTCGTCGACCCGAGCGAAGAAAAGCTCAAGGCGCAGTTCGAAGGCGTGGTGCGCAGCTTTGTGCCGATGCATTCGATCGTACGCATCGACGAAGTGGAACGTCTGGGTACCCCGAAAATCAGCGAAGCCCGTGGCGCGGTCGGCAATGTGATGCCGTTCCCGATGCCGATGCCTGAGAAGTAACAGCAGATACTGGATTGGAATGAATTGTGGCGAGGGGATTTGTGGCGAGGGGATTCATCCCCGATGGGCTGCGAAGCGGCCCTAAATCCTGCAACCAGGTTTTATCTGACACACCTCATCGAATGGATTGCGACTGCTGCGCAGCCGGTCGGGGATAAATCCCCTCACCACAAGTTAGTCACCGCACCCATCAAGGCAATGGTGAGAAAGGCGTACGCCCATCGGCGCTCTGCAGTTCCATCAGGTATTTACGGAAAATTTGCCCGAGCACCTGCGTGGCAGTCTCAAGATCTTCGCGAGACATTTTTTCAGAGACTTCATCAGCCGTATCCAGCGCATCTTCAGCGCCGTTGACCGCAGCCATCTTCAAAACGATATACGCCTGAATGTTGTTGGCCTGCACGCCTTCACCGTGGAAGAACATTGTGCCGAGTTTGAACTGCGCCTGAGCGTGGCCTTGCAACGAGGCTTTTTCGAAATAGCTCAGAGCTTGATTGAGGTCGCGCGGCGCATTCTTGCCGTCGTAGTAGAACTCACCCAACTCGTATTGCGCTTGCGCATCCCCTTCGTCCGCCGCTTTCTGGCAGGCGGCCAGTGCCTGCGTGACGTCTTGCGGCTGAGTATTGAGGGTGCAACGACCCATCGCCGGGATCAACAACGAGTTGCCGCCTGCTTGTGCATGCGCGAGCAGGGGCTGAAGGAGCAACAGGCAGCCCAAGGCAAGGGTGCGGCCGGTGCGGTTCATGGGAATCGACTTACCTCTGAAGGGCACGCGGACCCATCGAGGGATCCAATAAGCGCGCATTATGAAATAAGCAGGGCCAACCTTACAAAGTCTTTACTCGTTTTTCTGCTGCGCGGGGAATATATCGCCCACTTTATGGAAGATTTTTAGCAGAGCGTCGGAAAAACCATGGGGATGTAGGTGAAAGCTGACGCTGGTCATAGCCAACGTCAGCGGTACGGCAATTACTTCAGTGCAGCGAAGGCGCGTTCGGCAGCGTCCAGCGTCAGTTGCAACTCGGCGTCGCCGTGAGCGATCGAAGTGAAACCGGCTTCGAACGCGCTCGGTGCCAGGTACACGCCACCCGCCAGCATCAGGTGGAAGAAGCGCCCGAACAGGGCCGCGTCGCTGGCCATCACGTCTTCAAAGGTGACGATGTCGTCGGCACCGCTGAAGTACAGACCAAACATGCCGCCGGCCTGAGTGGTCACGAACGGAATGCCCGCAGCATCGGCGCGCTGTTGCAGACCGTCGAGCAAGCGCGTGGTGTAGTCGGTCAGCTCGGCGTGGAAACCCGGACGGCTGATCAGACGCAGCGTGGTCAAACCGGCCGCCATCGCCAGCGGGTTACCCGACAGCGTGCCGGCCTGGTACACCGGGCCCAGCGGCGCGATGCGCTCCATAATTTCGCGCTTGCCGCCGAAGCAGCCGACCGGCATGCCGCCGCCGATGATCTTGCCGAAAGTAGTCAGGTCAGGGTTTACCCCGTAGTAAGCCTGAGCACCGCCGAGGGCGACGCGGAAACCGGTCATCACTTCGTCGAAAATCAGCACCACGCCGTGTTTGTCGCACAGCGCACGCAGGCCTTCGAGGAAACCTGGCGCTGGCGGCACGCAGTTCATGTTGCCCGCAACCGGTTCAACGATGATGCACGCCACTTCCTCGCCGACTTCAGCGAGCATCTGCTCAACCGCGTCGATGTCGTTGAACGGCAGGGTCAGGGTATGTTTGGCGAACGCCGCCGGCACACCGGCCGAGCTTGGAACGCCTTGGGTCAGCGCGCCGGAACCGGCCTTGACCAGCAGGCTGTCGGAGTGGCCGTGGTAGCAGCCCTCGAACTTGATGATGCTGTCGCGGCCGGTGTAACCACGAGCCAGACGGATTGCGCTCATGGTCGCTTCGGTGCCGGAGCTGACCATGCGCACCATGTCCATCGATGGCACCAGCGAGCAGACCAGGTCGGCCATCTCGGTTTCCATCGCGGTCGGCGCACCGTACGACAAACCGTGTTGCAGCTGATTGCGTACGGCGTCGAGCACGTCCGGGTGGCTGTGGCCGAGAATCATCGGGCCCCACGAACCGACGTAGTCGACATAACGCTTGTCGTCCTCGTCGGTGACGTAAGCGCCTTCAGCGTGCTTGAAGAACAGCGGCGTGCCGCCAACGCTCTTGAATGCGCGGACTGGCGAGTTCACGCCACCGGGAATGTGTTTCTGGGCGTTGGCAAACAGGGTTTCGGAACGAGACATGATCGGGCTCTCAATCTTCAGGATTTGAACAATTCGTTGAACGCGCAGGCGCGGCGGGTCACTTCGGCGGTGCTCTCAGCACCGAACAAACCGTGAACCACGGCGAGCAGGTCGACCCCGTGGGCCACCAGCGGTGCGGCGTTGTCGAGGCTGATGCCGCCAATCGCGCAGATCGGCAGGTGCAGCGTGCGCTTGGCTTCGTCGAGCAGATCGAGGCTACAGGTCGGCGCGCCGGGCTTGGTGTTGGAGTTGAAGAAGCGACCAAAGGCGACGTAACTCGCGCCTTCTTTGGCGGCTTGTTCGGCCAGCGCGATTTGCGCGTGGCAGGTTGAACCGATGATCGCTTTCGACCCGAGCAGGGCGCGGGTCGGCGACAACGGGCCGTCAGTCTGACCGAGGTGCACGCCGACGTTGAGGCGTGCGGCCAGTTCGGCGTCATCGTTGATGATCAGTTGCGTCTTGTAGCGCTCGCACAGATCGCGCAACGCTTCGGCCTCGCGCAGGCGGCGGGCCTCGTCGTTGCTCTTGTCGCGGTATTGCAGCAGGGTGACGCCGCCTTCCAGCGCCGCCTCCACATAAGAGAGAAACTTGCCGGCCAGCAATTCGCTGTCGGTAATGGCATACAGGCCACGTAGTTTCATCGGGCAGACCTCACGACGTTACGAGCAGAAATCCAGCGGCAGGCGACGCGGGACGAACTGGCCTTTGCCCAGTTGTTCGGCATCGCGCAGGGTGCGCCAGGTGTAATCCAAAGCACTGCGCACGGCGCTGGCCAGCTGTTCGCCCTGAGCCAATCGACCGGCCAATGCGCTGGCCAATGTGCATCCGGAACCGTGATAGCTGCCCGGCAGGCGCTGGCAGATAAAGGTTTCACGCAGGCCGTCGCGGCTGTACACGCGGTTGTGGATTTCAGTTTCGTCGCCGTGGCCGCCGGTGATCAGCAGGTTTTTGACGAACGGCAGGAGTTTTTCAGCGCACTCGTCCGCAGTGCCTTCGGGCAGTTCGGCGAGGATGCGCGCTTCAGGAAGGTTAGGGGTGGCAATGATCGACAGCGGCAGTAGACGCTCGCGCATCGCATAGCCAACCTCGTCCTTGCCCAGGCGTCCGCCGCCACCGGCGCGCAGCACCGGGTCGCAGACCACCGGCAAGTGCGGGTGCGCCGAGAGCAGTTCGACAACGGTGTCGACCATCTCCAGCGAACCGAGCATGCCCAGTTTGACCGCGGCGACTTCGGAGTCGTTGAGCACGGCATTGGCCTGGGCCAACACCCACTCACGGTCGAGGACGCGGAAGTCAGTAACGTTGACGGTGTCTTGCACGGTCAGCGCGGTGACGGCCGGAGCCGCATGGCAACCCTGCGCGAGCAGGGCTTCGATATCTGCCTGCAAGCCGGCGCCACCACTTGGGTCGTGGCCGGAGAGACAGAGGACAACGGGGCGGGAGCTGTAGATATTCATGGTGCGCGAGCTTACCACCAAAGCTGATTTTCGGGTGTGGCTGGCGGAGCAAGATCAAAAGATCGCAGCCTTCGGCAGCTCCTACAGGAAACTCCAGATCAATGTAG